>NZ_JAMOKT010000001.1:0-291691 GCF_023656795.1 Parabacteroides caeci | reverse complement strand
CTCTTTATGGAAAGAGACCTCTTATAAGATCTCACGAATCATAGTCAAGAGACTTTGGTTTGCAAAATCTTCACGTAAAAAATCCAGTCGTTAAGGTTCTATTTTCATAGTTAAGACTTTTCTTTCTGCAAGATTACCTTTATTCCCCAATTACACAACTTTTTTTGAAATATTTTAATGATTTATGCCACAAAACATATTTTAATAGAAATTTTGGTGCGGTTGCCCTGATGAAAAGATCCGTACTTTTGTATTGTGGTTTTTTCATAATAGTATTAGATTTAAGGTTAACAAAGTTGGTTAGGGCTTGTCGTGAGACAGGCTTTAATTTTTTATAGACCTCTCCTATTCCATACTTTTTTTAATCGACCTCTTATTTTACATGACTATTAATCCTAATTTCCTACCTTTGCAACAAAAAAGATGATCAAATACTTTTGTTTACTTCTGCTGATTCTATGCAGCTGCAATAATGGGAAAAAGGAGAATGATGTGCTTCATGTGGCTGTCCTTCGCGGACCTTCCGTTATTGCTTTTGCAAAGATGATGGAGGATTCGCCGGAGATAGGAGGTAAACGGTTATCTGTAGATATAGTCGACTCCCCGGAACTGATGCAGGCATTATTAATAAAAGGGAAAGCGGACCTGGCTGCCCTTCCTATGATTAATGCAGCCAATCTTTATAATAAAGGATTGAAATATTCCTTACTCGGATGCCCTGTCTGGGGAAATCTGTATCTTGTCGAAAAGCAAGGGATACGGAATCAATCACCGGAAACAGAAACTTTATATGTCTTCGGTGCAGGTACAACTCCCGATATCCTGACCCGCTACTATTTACATCAAAAAGGATTATCTTATTCTTTGAATTATTCGTTTACTACTCCCGGTGAAATAAGCCAGGGATTGCTAGCCGGACAGATTCAGACGGCTGTCCTGGCAGAGCCGTTTCTAAGCGTGATACTTCGGAAAGACAGTACTTTATCGATAAAAACGAGTCTTAACAATCCGGACAGTACCTCTCCGGGATTTGCCCAGACCGCGATTGTCTATGCACCTTCGTTAAACGATAAAAGAACATTGCTGGATAGCTTATTGAACGAGTCCTGCCAGTTTGCCGTCAGTCAACCTCAAAAAGCAATAGAGATTCTGGAGAGCCGCAATATATTTGCCCCAGGAATACTCACTCCGGAAAGCATAGAGAGATGCCGTATTAACTATTTATCAACCGGAGAAGCCAAAGAAAACATTCTCGACTTCCTTCGTCTGATAGAACAATATGAACCGAAAGCCATAGGAGGAAAACTTCCGGACAATGGCTTTATTTCAGGAGAACGATGAAAAAAGGATTTATCTCATGTGTGTCAGTCTGCTTGCTGCTGCTTGTCTGGCAGTTAGTAGCCTCTTCAACGGACCAGCCGGAATTGATTCCGTCCGTTCCTAAGCTGATAAAAGCCTTATTTCAGTTATTCGGTACCGATACTTTTTATAAAAGCATATCGGCAACCATCCTACGCGGTGTTTCCGGCATCATTCTATCATTGGGAGCCGCAGTGATGACAGCTTTCTTATTTGCCCGTTACGAATTACTTTATGAGTTATTCCGTCCCCTGCTGACAATCATGCGTTCCGTTCCGGTCATCTCTTTTATCTTATTGGCTTTAATCTTTCTTGACCCGGAAGGAATACCGTTAATAATTGCTTTTCTGACCATGTTCCCTTTATTAACGGAAAACCTGACGAAAGGAATCATTAGTCTGCGGCCCGGACTTTCCCTAATGGCAGCCCAGTTCAAAATCAGTCGCAAAAACAAACTGATACATATATATTATCCCCAACTGAAACCTTTTTTATTCAGTGGACTGGCCTCTGCTACCGGATTCGGCTGGCGTGCCATTATTATGGGCGAGGTACTTTCACAATGCGCCTTCGGTATCGGCGGGGAAATGAAACGTGCACAGTTATTCATATCGGTTCCCGAATTGATTGCATGGACTGTTATTGCTGTTTTGATAAGTTTCCTGTTTGATAAAGGAATCAGCCGGTTGGCACTGGTTACATGGAGCATACAGTACAGCCATGGAAAACCGGAAAAGGAAGCACTTCCCCACCCTTGTCCTATAGAAGTAGCAGACGTTACATTTCAATATGACGATACCAAAGTACTATCGCATTTCTCATATACTTTTGCACCCGGCATCATTTATGGTATAAAAGCACCATCCGGAAGCGGAAAAACAACTTTACTGAATCTGCTGGACGGAACATTGAAACCAATCGAGGGAAAGATTATATCTCATCGGGAAGAAAAGTTTGCTGTTGTATTCCAGGAACCGGAACTACTGTCTCATTTAACTGTCCTGCAAAACAGTTGCCTACCGTTAGCATCGCTCTATAAACAATCTTATGCGGAACAGGAAGCATTAACAGCATTGAGAATGGTCGAGATGGAAACTTTCACGGAACGCTATCCTAACGAACTGAGTTACGGCCAGCAACAGCGCGTAGCCCTTGCCCGGGCATTGGCATATCCATCTACTGTTATGCTTCTTGACGAACCTTTCAAAGGATTGGACAAGCCACTCGCAATCCGCATCATCGACCGCATAATTGAACGACAAACAGAATATAAACGCACGATCATTTTCACATCACACAATCAGGAAGAGATAGAGCACTTTGCTTCCGTTATTATCCGGCTACCGATAATCAATTAACTTTTACGGGATTACAAGGAATTGAGAACCAGAACGTAGAACCTACGCCTTCCTCAGAATCAATACCTATCTCTCCGTTCAACATCGTTATAATTGTCTTACAGATAGACAATCCAAGTCCTGTCCCTTGTTTAAACCTATCCAGTTTAACAAACCGGTCAAAAATAGTAACCTGATCCTCTTTCTTTATGCCGGTACCGGTATCGCTGACATAAGCATAAATGCCATTATCAGTCAAACGATAACCATATCGTATCGTTCCCGCCGATGTAAATTTGACCGCATTAGACAAAAAGTTAGTCAACACCTGTGTAAGTCTTGTCTTTTCAGAAATGATACTGTAGTCGCTTCCGTCATTTTCAAAAACAACCTTTACCCCGGCATTTACCCGCCGTAAGAAAGCCGGCTCCTGCGGTTTGAAGATACTATTTAAACTGAAGTCTGAATAAATGAACTCCAACTTACCCGATTCTATCTTTGAAATATCGAGAATATCATCAATCAATTGCAACAGAAATTCATTGCTTGATTCAATAATCTTCAGATATTCCTGTTTTTCTTCATCCGTTTCCGCCTGGGCCATCAAAGTAGAGAAACCGACAATCGCATTTAAAGGCGTACGTATTTCATGGCTCATATTGGCGATAAAGGCTGATTTCATCCGGTTACTCTCCTCTGCAAGACGCTTCGCCTGTACATCTGCTTCGTGGCGTTTATCCACCGTGATATCCCGCAGGATACCAATAGCTTTCAGAGGTTTACCGTCTTTACCATATTCATATACTTCGCCGATTTTCTCCAGCCAGACATATTCTTCCGAAAAATAACGGCAACGGAAACTCAGGCGCAATGATTCTATCTCACCCTGGGCAAAGGCAGTCACAACATCCCGATACATTTGCTGGTCGTCCGGATGGATTTTTTCAGTAAAACTTTCGTGGGAGATATAAGCATGAATCATTTCACCGTTCTCTACATGAGAAAGTTCCGCCGTTTCATTCACGACATCCCATATCCACGGATAGATACGGCCTGCCATACAGGATAAGGCCAGTCTTTTATTATTTTCATGCAGTTCTTCTTCAATTTGCCGTTGTTTGGTGATGTCCCAGGACATACCCAATAGAAAAGGCGCTTTTCCTTCGCGGGGTACCAGCAATTTCATGGTATCCATAGAACGCACTATACCTTTGGGGTCGAGCATCTGTTCAACAAACCGTTGCATCTCTCCCGTTTGAAGCACCTTCTCATCCATATCCCTGAAAGACTGCGCTGCAACAGGGTCAACAAACAAATCAAAGTCCGTTTTCCCGACAACGTCATTGTGAAAACGACCATATATCTGATTCATCATCGGGCTGGAATAAACATAACGGAAGTCATCTCCAGTATCCTTAACAAAGAAGAACATTGGTACTGAGTCTACTATGTTCGAAAGTAACCCGGATAAATCTTTATATTTTTGCTCCAATGCATTTTCTTCTGAATGCGCAAGTTCCATAACTTCAAAATTTATTATTTCACAAAAGTGTTGAAAATAAACGAGAGTAACAAATATTAAAAGAAAGAACTTCCCACAAAAGTAAAATAAACGGCAAAAGATTATCTTTGTAGGCTATAAATAGAAATGAAAGAATTATGACAACATTATTCCATTCACTTATCTCCCACTCTTTAAACATTCCGGCCGGACAAGTCGAAAGAACGATCGGGTTGCTTAATGAAGGGGCGACCATTCCTTTTATCAGCCGTTACCGGAAAGAAGTTACCGGAGGACTGGATGAAGTCCAGATCGGGAATATCAAAGACCAACTGGATAAGCTGACTGAACTCAAAAAACGGAAAGATACCATATTAAGTTCTATCGAAGAACAAGGGAAGTTAACCCCTGAACTCAAGAAACGAATCGAAGATTCCTGGGATAGCACCGAGATAGAAGACCTTTATCTGCCCTACAAACCCAAACGGGTGACTAAGGCTGAGATTGCACGTAAAAAAGGGCTGGAACCTCTTGCCAAAATTATCATGATACAAAACGAACCGGATTTGCTGACCCGGGTGAAGAGTTTTATCAAAGGAGAAGTAAAGAATGCAGCAGAAGCCTTGCAAGGGGCACGAGATATTATCGCTGAATGGGTGAACGAAAATGAAGGGGCACGTAACGCCGTGCGTAATTCTTTTGCCCATACAGGGATTATATCTTCTAAAGTTATTAAAGGAAAAGAGGAAGAAGGAGCCAAATACCGGGACTATTTCGATTTCAGTGAACCGCTGAACCGATGCAGTTCCCATCGTTTGCTGGCCCTCCGCCGCGGAGAAGCGGAAGGTATCCTCAGAGTCAGCATATCACCCGATGTCGATACTACACTCGACCGTTTGAAAAGACGGTTCGTGAAAGGGAACAGCGAAGTTTCCGATCAGGTAGCCAATGCGGTAGACGACTCTTTCAAACGTCTGCTGAAGCCTTCCATAGAAACGGAATATGCCAACCTGAGCAAAACGAAAGCCGACGAAGAAGCCATCCGTGTTTTTGCAGAGAACTTGCGGCAGCTTTTACTGGCACCGCCGTTAGGACAAAAGCGAGTGTTAGGTGTCGACCCCGGATATCGTACCGGATGTAAATTAGTCTGCCTGGATGCCCAGGGCAACCTGCTTCATAACGAAGCGGTCTATCCGCATCCGCCACAGAATGAAAAGAGCAAAGCCGCAGCTAAAGTCTCTCAATTGGTGTCGACTTATGCCATCGATGCTATCGCTATCGGCAACGGAACTGCAAGCCGCGAAACGGAACAGTTCATTACCAATATCCGTTATGACCGGAAAGTACAGGTGTTTGTTGTCAGTGAGAACGGAGCTTCCATCTATTCTGCCTCAAAGATTGCCCGGGATGAGTTTCCTGAATATGATGTGACCGTACGTGGAGCCGTCAGTATCGGACGCC
Source organism: Parabacteroides caeci (assembly GCF_023656795.1). Classification (NCBI taxonomy): domain Bacteria; kingdom Pseudomonadati; phylum Bacteroidota; class Bacteroidia; order Bacteroidales; family Tannerellaceae; genus Parabacteroides; species Parabacteroides caeci. The sequence continues at coordinate 286,033 of NZ_JAMOKT010000001.1, read as the reverse complement.
GGTTGATGGACCCACTGGCAGAACTGGTTAAAATCGATCCCAAAAGCATCGGAGTCGGCCAGTATCAACATGATGTCGACCAGAGTGCTTTAAAGAAAAGCCTGGACCAGACTGTGGAGAGTTGCGTAAATATGGTGGGAGTCAATGTGAATACGGCCAGTAAGCATCTGCTGACTTATATCTCCGGTTTAGGACCGACACTGGCACAGAATATTGTTGACTACCGAGCCGAACATGGGCCTTTCCAATCCAGACGTGAACTGTTAAAGGTGCCGCGTATGGGTGAAAAAGCGTTTGAACAAAGTGCCGGATTCCTTCGCATACAAGGTGGCAAAACACCTTTGGACAATTCCGCCGTTCACCCGGAAAGTTATCCGATTGTGGAACAAATGGCCAAGGACTTAAAATGTACCGTTGAAGAGCTGATTACTAATAAAGAATTAAAGAAGAAGCTCGACCTTAAGAAATATATTACAGAGAAAGTCGGTATGCCGACTCTACTTGACATCATGGAAGAGTTGGATAAACCCGGTCGCGATCCGCGCCAGGCTATCCAGGTCTTTTCTTTCGACCCTACCGTTAAAACGATAGAAGATCTGAAAGAAGGGCTAGTCTTACCGGGAATTGTGACCAATATTACGAACTTCGGTTGCTTTGTAGATGTTGGTATAAAAGAGAACGGATTGGTTCATATCTCGGAACTTGCCGATCGTTTTATCAGCGACCCGACACAGGTGGTTTCTATCCATCAGCATGTTAAAGTGAAAGTTTTGAGTGTAGACCTGGTCCGTAAACGGGTTCAGTTATCTATGAAAGGATTGTGATATGAAAATAAGCAAAACGAATGTGGCCAGGCTGTTGGATAAAGCTAAAATAGCCTATCAGCTGGTTCCCTATGAAGTCGATGAAAATGATTTAAGCGCCACCCATGTGGCAGAGCAATTGGGAGAAAACGTAGAACAGGTATTCAAAACGTTAATCCTTCACGGAGATAAAAGCGGATATTTTGTCTGTGTTATCCCCGGAGCCGATGAAGTGGATTTGAAAAAGGCAGCCAAAGTGTCGGGTAACAAAAAATGTGAGATGATCCCGGTGAAAGAATTATTGCCTTTAACCGGGTATATCCGGGGAGGATGTTCCCCTATCGGGATGAAGAAACATTTCCCGACCTATATCCATCAGTCTGCCGGACAATATGATACTATATATATCAGTGCCGGACAACGAGGATTGCAGGTTCAGATAGCTCCGGATGATTTAATTCGTGAAGTAAGGGCCGAAGTTGCAGATTTGATTGCGGAAAAAGAACTGTGATGATAAAGCTAAATAAAAAGAGAATGCAGGAAAAGCCAGCATTCTCTTTTTATTTAGGTAAACTGTATTTCTATAATTTAGAATTTCCGGAATATATACCTTTTCCCTTCGCTGTTTAAAATCAGTTGCTTTCCGCTCAGTTTCTCTATGGAGAATGTACGTGTTTTAGACTTCCAGTCGGTATAAGACAAGAAATCTACCAAGCCTGCGTCTTCAGTCAATTCCAATTCCAACTGGTCTTCATCCTTTATCGTATTGAAGCCATATTGCAAAACATATTTGTCATCAGCCGGGATGTACACCTGATACATAAATAAAATATTCTGGAAATTATAAAATACCGTATCAGCCTGTATCACATCGCCATTAGCTTCCACCTGCTGCAATTGCCATTTGCCTTCCAACTTATGCTCCGTATCATTACTACATGCAGCCATCAAAATTGTGACAGCGGCTATCATCCAGTATTTCATTTTATTCATCATAACAAACCTTTTGTACTCGGTAATTCATATTTATAAATATCACGGCGTATAGCCATTTTTACAGAACGTGCCAAAGCCTTGAAAATACCTTCTATCTTGTGATGCTCATTCGTCCCTTCCGCCCTAATATTCAGGTTCATGCGGGCGGCATCACTCAGGCTTTTAAAGAAATGAAGAAACATCTCCGTCGGCATGTCGCCAACCATTTCACGACGGAACTCGGCATCCCAGACCAGCCAGGGACGTCCGCCGAAGTCGAGAGCCACACTGCACAGGCAATCGTCCATCGGCAAAGAATAGCCATACCGTTCGATGCCGCGCTTGTCGCCCAAGGCTTTCAGCAAGGCTTCACCCAGGGCAATCGCCGTATCTTCAATTGTATGATGCTCATCAACGTTGAGGTCACCCTTTACACGTATAACCAAATCCATACCGGAATGTTTTCCTATCTGGTCCAGCATATGGTCAAAAAAGCCTAATCCGGTCGAAATCGCTGTCTTTCCGTTTCCATCCAGATTTACTTCTACGTAAATATCCGTCTCCTTGGTGGTGCGCTGCACAACGGCACGGCGTTCGCCGGCAAAAAGATATTCGGTAATTTTATCCCAATCATCCGTAATAAGTACAGGGGAAAGAGAAGGATTCCCGACCAGCAACCTGTCTGCCTCTTCATTCGAAGGACGCAGCCATATGCCTTTTGCACCCAGGTTTGCAGCCAGTTCCATATCTGTCAGGCGGTCTCCTATCACGTAACTGTTTGCCAGATCGTACTCACCGGCCAGATATTTACCCAGCATTCCGGTACGCGGTTTGCGGTTGGGAGAATTATCCTCCGGGAAAGAGCGGTCGATCAGCATGTCATCAAAGACAATCCCCTCGCCTTCCAATGTCTTCAGCATCTTGTTATGGGCCGGCCAGAATGTATCTTCCGGAAAAGAAGAGGTACCCAATCCGTCCTGGTTCGTCACCATGACAAATTCAAAATCAAGCTGTTTACGTATGAAGTATAAATTGCGGAATACTTTAGGATAGAACTCCAGTTTCTCCAGGCTATCCAGCTGGTAATCAACAGGAGGTTCTATCACCAATGTTCCGTCTCTATCGATAAAGAGAGCTCTTTTCATGCTTACATACTTTTTAAAGCCTTCAATAAGGCATCGTTTTCTTCCGGTGTGCCGACAGTGATACGCAAACAGCCGTTACACAATGTCACATTATTCCGGTTACGTACAATAACGCCTTTCTTCACCAGTTTATTATATACGGAGTCAGCTTTGCCTACATTTACCAGGATAAAGTTTGCATCGGTCGAATACATTTTATGGACAATCGGCAGTTCCGGCAAAGCAGCCTGCAACCGGATACGTTCGGACATGATACGGCGCAACTGTTCCAACATCTGGCCTTCATTATTCAACAAGTCCAACGCCTGTTTCTGTGTAAGCACATTGACGTTGTAAGGATACTTTATCTTGTTCAGTATCGCAATAATTTCCGGAGAAGCAAAAGCCATGCCCAACCGGAGGCCTGCGGCTCCCCATGCTTTGGATAATGTTTGCAGAACTATCAGATTCGGGAATTTCTTCAGTTCGGGAAGGAAAGAAGGTTCTGCCGAGAAGTCGATATAGGCTTCGTCCAATACGACTATTCCTTCAAAGTTCTTCAGTATCTTATATATTTCATCCCGGTTCAGGCTGTTTCCCGTCGGGTTGTTCGGCGAGCAAAGAAAGATTACTTTTACCCATTCGTCCACTTCCTCCAGTAATGCTTCTGCATCCAGTTCGAAATCAGGAGTTAAAGTCACTTTCCTGAAATCCACGTTGTTAACGTTGGAAGCTACTTCATACATACCGTAAGAAGGGGCGATACTGACAATCGTATCAATTCCCGGGTCGCAGAATGCACGGATAACAAGGTCTATCGGCTCATCGCTGCCATTGCCCAGAAAGATGGAATTACGGTCTACATCTTTCAGTTCGGCAATCCGTTCTTTCAACTCCCACTGTAAGGGGTCGGGATAACGGTTATAAGGCTCGTTATAAGGATTCTCATTTGCATCCAGGAAAACAGATGCACTTCCGTGAAACTCGTCTCTTGCAGAGGAATAGGGTTTCAACGCCCAAATATTAGGTCTTACCAGGTCTTTTAAATCCATCATATTGTTTTCAATCTTATTGTTACTGCATTGCGGTGTGCATCCAGTTGCTCGTTACCGGCCATCGTCTGGATTGTACCGCCTAAATTCTTAATACCTTCGGCAGTGATTTCCTGAAAGGTTATCTTTTTGATAAAGCTGTCCAGGTTTACACCGCTGTAAGCCTTGGCATAGCCATTGGTCGGAAGCGTATGATTCGTGCCCGAAGCATAATCGCCGGCACTTTCAGGAGTGTAGGGTCCCATAAAGACACTTCCCGCATTCTCTATCTGTTCAGCGATATGAGCGTAGTTCTCCGTTTGTATAATCAGATGTTCCGGGGCATACATATTCGTGAAAGCGATTACTTCGGGTTCGTCTTTCAGGACGATTATACGACTATGTTCCAATGCTTTTGCAGTAATATCCTTACGGGACAGTTCAGATAATTGCTGTTGGATGGCATCGACTAAAGGAGATACGATACTTTCTGCCGATGTAACCAGCATAGCCTGGCTATCTGCTCCATGCTCTGCCTGTGAAAGGAAATCGGCGGCAATAAAGTCCGGATTTGCTGTTCCGTCGGCAATGACTTCCACTTCGGAAGGGCCTGCGGGCATGTCGATGGCAACGTCTTTCAGGCTGACAAGCTGTTTGGCTGCTGTCACGTACTGATTTCCGGGGCCGAATATCTTATAGACTTTGGGGACAGATTCCGTGCCGTATGCCATGGCTGCGATGGCCTGTATTCCTCCGGCTTTGAATATCTTGCTGACACCTGCCGTTTCTGCGGCAAACAGGATAGCCGGATGCACTTTCCCTTCCCGGTTCGGAGGAGTACATAGTACAATCTCCTTACATCCGGCGATATGTGCAGGAACCGCCAACATTAATACGGTTGAGAACAAAGGGGCCGTTCCTCCCGGGATATACAGGCCGACCTTTTCTATGGCAACTGCTTTCTGCCAGCAGGTTACTCCGGAGGTCGTCTCCACCTTTTGTCCGATAAAACGCTGGGAGGTATGAAACTTCTCAATATTTGCCTTTGCTATGCGAATAGCTTGTTTTAAATTTTCGGAAACAAGTTCGCGAGCTTCTTTTATTTCTTCTTCCGACACCTGAAGACCGGATAGCGTGACCTTGTCAAACTTCTCTTCGTAACGCTTAACGGCGGCATCCCCTTCGCTACGCACTTCATTCAATACAGTCCGGACCGTATCGAACAAAGTCGTAACATCCAAAGCCGGACGCTTCACCAAAGAAGGCCAGTCTGCTTTTGAGGGATATTTAATTACTTCCATATTGTTGTTGTTTAGTTTTAAATCTTATCATATTTGAGCTATTCTGTCGTCAACCTCACTTGGCTATTACAGGTTCATTTGCCGTCTGCTTTAGCTGACGGACTAATAAAGGATTTATCTCTTTGGACTTTAGTCCCATTTCTTAAAGCTCTCTATCTGAGAAAAATGTGGCTAAAGCCAAAAAAGAATCAACACGTAAACCGTCAGCTAAAGCAGACGGCAAATGAACCTATAACAGATGAGCCATTTTGACAGTTGGATAGTTCAACTATTTCTCTTTTCGAACCTGTTTTGACGAGACATCGATAGCCATGTGAAATACAAATTATCAGGAACGAACGAAAAAGACCTTATTTGTTAATTGCCAGTCAATTACAGTTTCCTCGTAATTCTGTACTCAGGAAACTGTAGTTTCCTGCCGAGGGAACGCGAATTTCCTGCTGAGGGAACTGTAGTTTCCTCAATAGGAAACTGACTCGACATTAAAGTATCATTTTCTCAATCGGGATAACGAGGATACCTTCGGCCCCGAGTGATTTCAGTTTACCTATAATTTCCCAGAAATGTTTCTCGGCTATGACAGACTGGACGGATACCCAATCACCGTTAGCCAAAGGCGTCACCGTCGGACTCTTCATACCGGGTAATACTTCTATGATTTCATCCAACTTATCTTTCGGTGCGTTCAGCAATACATATTTCTTGCCTTCAGCAACCTGGATAGCTTCGAAGCGGAATAACAGTTCGTCGAGTATCGCCAGCTTTTCTTCCGACAGATTGTTGTTCGCAATCAGAAGCGCTTCGCTTTGCATAACCACTTCCACCTCTTTCAGGCGGTTGCTGACCAGCGTACTACCGGAACTGACAATATCGAAAATTGCATCTGCCAGACCAATACCCGGAGCTATTTCAACAGAACCGCTGATGACATGCATATCGGCTTTTACACCTTTTTCTTTCAGATAAGTATTCAGGATGCCAGGATAAGAAGTAGCGATTGTTTTGCCTTCAAACCATTCTACTCCCTTGTAGTCTTCATCTTTAGGAATAGCCAGTGACAAACGGCATTTACTGAATCCCAATCGTTTAACCAGACGTGCTTCTCCCCCTTTTTCAACGTATTCATTCTCACCGACAATACCTATATCGGCAACGCCATTGGCGACAGACTGAGGAATATCATCATCACGCAGGAACAGAACTTCTACCGGAAACCCTTTTGCCGATAACAGCAAAATGCGCTTTCCTCTGTTCAGTTTGATACCCGCTTCTTCCAATAATAGCATTGTTTCATCGTATAAACGACCTTTTGATTGTACTGCAATTCGTAACATGTTTATTTTTGTTTTAATAATTATATGCTTTCCGAAAACAAAATAAGGCTTACCGTATAACGGCAAGCCTTATCTAATTATATTATGCGTATCTGCACACCAATCAGCCCACCGAACTACTGCCCGTTGTAATGATGATGATGGTGATGTGATACTTTTCTTCTCATTTGTTATTTTATTGATGCCACAAAGTTACAATAATAATTGAAAATGCAAATAAAACTATCAAAAGATTAGCAGGTACGCACACTTTTTTTCTACACGACTGTTTTATGCTTAGTGTTCAATTATATATAAATGATTCGCCTGTTGCCGTATTTTGTTTGCCAGCATCGGCGGATAATCCGGGTGAGAGGCAAAAAAAGCATCAACCTCTGCCCTTGCCTCCGGCGACGTATGGCCTGACAGCAAGGCACGAACCCAGGCTGTCGGGAAAAATATATCTCCTGTCCGCTGCACTTCCTGCATCGCTTCCAGTGCCGGACGGATATAGGCTACCGCTTCTTTCTGCCGTGACGGATGATTCAGATTCGCCAAAGCAGCAGATGCCCAGGGTTCTACCCGACGGTTTTCAGCCACCAGCAAAGAGGCAAAAACACTGTCGCGCACTTCTTTATGCGGTGAGACGGAAGGAGAAATAAAGGCATACTCCCGTTTCCGGTCAGGATTAGTTATACGAGATTGCTGGCTGTTTATAATCTCATCCGCCTGCTCCGGCAAATGAAGGGCCAGCGTATAAGATAAGCTGATATAATCGTTTTCACTTAACGAACAGCCGGCGGGAGCTTGCTGCTTCTTCCACAAGTCATATAATGCGGCGATTGCTTCCGGCGATTCTGCGATGGAACGATACGAGCGGAACGCCTGCAAACAATGTTGAGGAACGGAAGAGGTCGCCACAATCTGTCCTAATGTTTTTTCCAGAGGGGCAGCATCCACCGGAAATAAACGCTGACAATTACCGATATACCCTAAAGCGGCCGAGAATAACAACGAATTATCTTCTTCCGGCAGATAGTTCAACATAGCCTCCATATATGATTCGGGCGAAATCGTCCGGTTCAACAGATTTTCATACAATGTGATTAACAGAGAACCTCTCAGCAATTCATTTTCACAAACCGGAAGATAGGCGGCACAAGCCTTGGCATCCGCTTCGTTCAACCGGAAAAAGCCATACCCTTTTCCATCCGTATTCGGAATAATGAAACTCCCCTCTTCCGGGACCGTTTTCAATTTCTCCCGGATGGAATTTGAATTTCTCCCGAAAGAAACTGAAACTTCTTCCGGTTCCCCTGTTTTGGGAACAATCAGATAAGTGAGGTCCTGCGGCCAGTTCAACCCTCTGCCGAAAGGGTCTTTCTGCGAAACGACCAAGCTATCGCCAACAATGGAAGCGGCAATCTCAGGCATGCCTTTTTCATTTACCCAGATATGGCTCCAGCCGGACAAATCGTCATCCGTATATTTATCCAGAATACTAATCAGCCCCTCCCAAGTAGCATTTCCGTAGGCATAAGTTTTCAGATACTCCTGAATGCCTTTCCGGAAAGATTCCTTACCCATCTTTTTAATCAGCATTTCCAGGACGACGGGAGATTTATCATAGATGATGTTACCATAGACCAGGCCGGCATTACGAAGATTATCCAGTTCCTGTTTGATTGGATTTGCTCCGGCAGTACGGTCTTCCGCATAAGCGGGAGGAATATAATCCTGCATGAAATTCAAAGCATGGTTTACACCCGGATATAGCGGTTCGACAATCTGCGAAGCAAAATAATTGGCAAACACCTCCTTCGTCCAGACATCGTCAAACCATTGCATGGTCACATAGTCGCCAAACCACATATGGGCTGTTTCGTGAGCAATCAGGGCACTGCGGCTCAACTGCTCGTTCAATGTCGGGTTCTCATTCAGGAACATACGACGGTCGGTATAGAACGTTGCCCCAGTGTGCTCCATTCCCCCGAACTGGAAACCAGGAAGGATTATCAAATCATACTTGGCAAAAGGATACGGAATGGCGGTATAATCTTCCAGCCATGTTAAAGCGTCAAAGACTTCCGATGCGATTTCGGGACATTGGGCGACTTTCTTCGGGTCTGTTTCCCTGTGGTACAAGGAGATTTCCCTTCCATCCCGGGTGTATGTTTCGCGGATAAATTTTCCGGCTGTAAAGGCGAACAAATAAGTACTCAGCGGTTCTGTTTCCCTGAATGAAATCAACTTGCGTCCGGGAACGGATAGGGTATCCGTTTTCTCTATGGCACCGTTCGTTACGGCTTGCCATGCTTCGGGAACTTCCAGCGTCAGTGTAAATAACGACTTCATATCCGGCTGGTCGAAACAGGGAAATGCAGTCCGCGCCCGGTCAGGAACCAGCAAAGTATAAAGGAACTCGTCCCTCCTGTTCAAAGACTGGTCGACAGGAGTAAATTCTATGGATACTTTATTCTCTCCGACAACGCTCCGTTCTGCCGGGATGATGATATGTTCATTTTTTACCTCATAAGGCACTTCCCCACCATTCAGCAAGACAGAAGCGACCTGTGAAGCATCTCCCCTGAAATCAATAATAAGCGGCAGTTTTTCTTTCAGCGACAGTTGTATAACAGCCTTACCCCTGACCGGCTCCTGCCTGGATTCAGGAATGGAGAAAAACAGGTTATATCTGACCTGCCCGAAATGTTCTTTTCTGAAACGGGCCAATTCATGGCTGACTCCAACTTCCTGCAAGTTAACATCTTGCTGTTGCGTCGAACAGGCTGTCAGCAGACTTACCGCCGCAATGCCAGCCACTTGATAAATCATATGATTTGAATGTGCCATCTTTTTACTCTCTCAAATATTCAGCTATCGACATAAAGTTACGTTCCAACAGATACATCTGCGATGCCATAAAAGTAAAGAACTCTCCCCAATCTTGCCGGCGGTGAAAGTCTAGTCCTTCCCTGGCGGTATAAATACGAGCTACTTCTTTCCCCGTATCCCTTACAAAACAAATATCCCAGGTCAGACCTCCGGGAAAGTCCTGTTCCAGCATTTCCTTATACCAGGTCAGGCGTTCGTACATTTCAAGCCGAAGCTCTTCACTCCGGTGATTCACTTCAAGAATCACATAAGCACCGTTGCGGCTGATATCGAACTTCAATTCTACTCCTTTCACTTTGGTATCATACAAAGTCCACATCTTTTTACGTCCCCGCAAATAAGGCTGCACTTCACAATAAGCGGCGAAACTCTCCCAAAACTCCAGTTTCAGGTTCTTTAATTCGTCTTTACTATACATTATTTATATATATCTTTCTTTCTCAATCTTATCACATTGCCATAGGTTTCCAGTTGCTTCATATCGATACGCCGGGAATTGCCTACAATGACATAAACAACCGGTTTCAAGCGGACATTATGCCGGTAAAAACGGATAATATCTTTCATATCCATATCCGAGATACCCGACAATAAAGCTTCGCTCGGGTCGCAGTCAAAGCCATTCCTTCGAAAACCGGCAACCTTTTCCGGTACTTCCCGGAAGGAAGGAAAATCATTATTGACCTGGTTAACGATAGATTGCTTTACGGTAGAAATCCTTTCCTCTTTCTCCGGCATTTCGTGAATCAGGGAATTCATTATCCCCAAAGCATCCAGCGTCTTGTCGCTTTGTGTGGAAAGCATGGTGACAAACTCACCGGCTTTTCCTTCCAATTTATGAGGCGGCAATATATACCGGCCGCTCACCCGGTAAGCCAGCGAACGAAATTCCCTTATTTCCTGAAACATCAGCGATGACATATCGCCTCCGAAATAAACAGAGAATAACCGGGCGGCATGGCGCGACCATGCATCGTCTGTCACCTCTCCTTTTGCATAGCCGTAAACAATACTCTGCGAGGCTGTCGGCATATCCATAAAGTAAACGGTCGGCTTGTCATATTTCTTTGCATCCCGATGATAGGGAGCATTAACCGATACGGTTATCTCTTTCAACGGAAGGGAGGCTTCTATCTCTTCCCTGACCTGGGCGACAGGTAATGTTCCGCAATAAAGCAAATCGCATTCCGTTTGACGAACCTGGACAAAAGCATCCAAAAGTTCCTTACCTTTCAGTTTCTTGACTTCAGAGAGGGATAACTTAGTAAGAAACCGGGATTGTTCGCCATATTTCACTTTCTCGAGCAACGCATTTGCGATGTTATCGCTCGATTCGAAGAAAGCCTTCTCGGTGACTTTCGCATCATTTATTACCTGACGGATTTGTTTATCATCTGCTTTCACGTGCCTGATAAAATCGCCGGCCAGCTGAACCGTTTCCTTAAAATGTTTGTCGAAACCGGTAATCCGCATGAAAAACTGCTTGTCAGTGGCATCGAAAGAAATCGTACTGCCCAGGACCTGCAACCGCGTACGGAATTCATGGAACGACAGAGAGTCCGTTCCCAAAAACTGGAGGTAATTAGCCAGATGCATCAGTTTGGGTTGCTCCAACGTTCCAACCTGATAAACCAGGTTAAGGGTAAATATATCCGTAACAGGATTTGCCGTTGCATATAAAGTGGCTAACGGAGTCAGACTCACCGTTTCTACATCTTTCTGAAAATCAATGAAACGCGGCTTCACCTCTTGTACCGGCAGTTGTTCCAACTGTTTAGCATATTCGGAAGAGGCTTCCGAGTTTTTGGGTACAATCGGACTGAAATCCGGTTTCGTCAAATTATCCTTCGGATATTTGCCTGTCGTCTTTGTAACGCATAAATAGTTTTCACTGAAATATTTACGGGCCACACGGACTACGTCTTCCTTTGTCAAAGCATCAATACCGGAAACTTCCTGCAAATAATCCTCCCAGCTTTTACCTTGCGAATACAAAGACATCATAATCCGGGCACGCGAATCTATATTCTCCAGATTAGAGGCATATTGGCGGCGTTGCTCCTGCTTCAGGCTATTGAATATCTCGTCACTGAAATCTCCTTCTTTAACTCGGTTGATTTCTTTCCAAACCAGTTTTTCGGCCCCGCCATAAGTCTGGAACATCAGCTTGGGGATAACAGCAACGGCCAGTATCCCGGCTTCATTCATACTTTCATTCATAGCCATAGACGCCATAATCTTCCGGTCTACCATCAGTTTATCCAGAAAACCGGTCCCGTTCGCATTGTTCAGCATATTAACCGCCACAGCCAACGCCACCTGGTCTTCATGATTGGCCGGAACGCCACGGAACCCCATTCCCATCGCTTTCACAAGAGGTACAGGGAATTTTATTTTCATTTTCTCCTTTCCTTTAAATGGCGGAAGGGGCACAATATCATGTTTGGGAGCTTCTCCCGGACGGATACGGGAAAAAGTTTTTTCCAGAATCGGCAATACAGCCTCCGTATCAAAATCCCCACTTAATATCAGCCCCATGTTGGAGGCCACATAATATTCTTCAAAAAACTTCCGCATCTCTGTCAGGCGTGGGTTCTTCAAGTTCTTCGTACTGCCGATTATCGGATAAGCATACGGATGCGGGGCAAAATAACGGGCAAGTAACCGGTCCATAACAGGCCCACCGATGAAATCACCATACATATTTTTCTCTTCATAAACTGTTTCCAGTTCGCTTTGGAACAGGCGGAAGACCGGATTCAGCAGGCGTTCACTGTTGATTTCCGCCCACTGGGACATATATTGCGGGGAAAAGGTATTAAAATAGATTGTTGCATCATAAGACGTTGCGGCATTCAAACCCGAACCGCCATATTTGGAAATCAAACGGTTGAACTCATTGGGAATTACATAGTCGGAAGAACGGATACTTAATTCGTTTATCTCTTTCTGTATCTGGGAGCGAACCGCTTCATCTTCTGTGGCCGCCAGTTTGTCATATTTCAGCGCGATAGAATCCAGCAACGTTTTCTCCGCATCGTAATCGACAGTTCCGATTTTGTCGGTTCCTTTGAACATCATATGTTCAAAATAATGGGCAATTCCGGTATCCGGACAATCCTTCGCTCCTGCCTTTACGACAACGGCACCGAATACTTTCGGCTGGCTATGGTCTTCATTCAGCCAGACTGTCAATCCGTTTTTTAGTTTATATTCTTTTACTTCCAGCGCTTTTGTATTCTGAGCCGCAAACAGATTCGAACAACTTGCAAATAACATCATCAGAACTAATGTTTTCATGGATATATTACCATACATCTTTATATTATGGTCTACAAAGATACCGGATTCCTTTTTGTTATCAGGGGTTGATTAGACTTTTTTATTATTTAAACCAAATGCAGTTGTAAATGTTATCATTATAAAAGAGAGATAACAACATGGTAAATTTAGGTAGCTGGATGAACAAAATCCTCGTCGGCTGGGGCGTGGATGCGAAAATCGCAAATACATTCGATGAAATGATTATTGCCGTACTACTGATCGCGGTAGCTGTAGGAGTCGATTACTTATGTCAGTACATTTTTGTCGGCAGTGTACGGAAGTTATCGGAGAAAAGTCATTATTTCTGGGATACTTTGTTGATTAAGAGGAGAGTTATACATAATCTGGTGCATGCCATTCCCGGAATTTTGGTCTATACTTTATTGCCGATGGCTTTTATCCGGGGAAAAGAATTGTTGTTGATTTCGCAAAAAGTTTGCGCCGTTTATATTGTATTTGTTCTGTTGCTGGCCATCAACGGATTTATCCTGGTGGCAATGGATATATATAATCATAGGGAGGTCAGTAAGAACCGTTCGATAAAAGGATTCGTGCAGGTACTTCAGGTGCTGGCTTTCTTCATTGGAGGAATTGTGATTATTGCCATTCTTGTCAACAAATCACCAGCCACATTGTTTGCCGGACTGGGTGCTTCGGCCGCCATCCTGATGTTGGTATTCAAAGATACGATACTCGGATTCGTAGCGGGCATACAGTTATCAGCCAATGATATGTTACGCCCAGGTGACTGGATTACAGTTCCGGGGTCCAACGCAAACGGGATTGTACAGGAAATTACTTTGAACACCGTTAAAATACAGAACTTCGACAATACAATCTCCACTATTCCACCCTATACACTGGTCAACAACTCTTTCCAGAACTGGCGGGGAATGGTTGAATCGGGCGGACGGCGTGTCATGAAATCCATCTTTCTCGACCTGAACACAATCAAATTCTGTACACCTGAAATGCTGGATAACATGCGGAAAGAGATTCCCCTGCTGGCCGATTATAAGCCGGACAAAGGTGTGACACCGACTAACTCGCAGATGTTTCGTGTCTATGTAGAGCGTTACCTGACCAGTCTGCCGGTTGTAAACACCGACCTCGACCTGATCATCAGCCAGTTGCAATCGACAGAATACGGTGTGCCTATCCAGATCTATTTCTTTTCCCGTAATAAAGTATGGAAAGAATACGAACGCATCCAGTCGGATATATTCGATCATTTCTTTGCGATGATTCCTCTGTTTGAACTGAAAGTGTATCAATACTCTGATTAATGTAAACTTGGGCAACAATGATTTTTTCCCTATATTTGTGTTCACAACTTTAAATACAAATATATGAGTGAATTACAACAATGGATCAACAGTTACCTGATTAAATGGGGATTAGTACACGATTCGGCAAATATTTGGGACAACCTGGTCGTCTTACTGCTTCTAATAGCAATAACCGTCGGTATCGATTACACTTGCCGCTATATCTTCCTCGAATTATTTAAGCGTTTTGCCCAAAAAACCAAAAACCAGTGGGACGACCTGATAGTAGAACGGAAGATCATCAATAAGCTGATGCACCTGATCCCCGCGATCCTGGTTTATATCATGCTTCCGCTGGCACTACCCAAAGAGGAAATGCCTACTTTGCTCGGTGTTCTTCAGATGGTATGCAGTGTTTACATTGTGGCCGTTGTACTACGATTCATCAACGCTTCGCTGAACTTGTTATTAGAGATATACAACCGGAAAGAATCGATGAAGAACAAACCGTTGAAAGGGTTTGTACAAATCATTCAGGTGATTGTATTCTTTGTCGGTGGAATAATCATTATCAGTATCCTGATCGGTAAATCGCCCGCTACGTTATTTGCCGGACTGGGTGCTTCAGCTGCCATCCTAATGTTGGTGTTCAAGGATACTATACTTGGTTTTGTGGCCGGTATTCAGCTATCAGCCAATGATATGCTACGTCCGGGCGACTGGATAACGATGTCAAAATACGGGGCTGACGGAACAGTGATCGAAGTGACGCTGAATGCTATTAAAGTTCGCAATTTCGACAACACAATTACCACCATACCGCCTTATGCACTGGTCAGCGATTCTTTCCAGAACTGGCGGGGGATGAAAGAATCGGGAGGGCGCCGTGTGAAGCGTTCCATCAATATCGACATGAACAGCGTACATTTCTGTACACCGGAGATGTTGGCGAAATTCCGAAAAATATCATTACTCACCGATTATATCGATACGAAACAGGAAGAACTGGAGACTTATAATAAAGAACACAACATCGACGCTTCTATCTGGGTAAACGGACGACGCCAGACAAATATAGGTGTCTTCCGCGCTTATCTGGTGAATTATCTGAAAAGCAATCCCAATGTAAGCCAGAACATGACCTGCATGGTTCGCCAGCTGCAACCGACAGAACAGGGTATTCCCATGGAGCTATACTTCTTCGCATCCACCACAGACTGGATTCCATATGAAGACATCCAGGCCGATGTGTTCGACCATATCCTGGCTGTCATTCCGGAATTCGGTTTACAGGTGTTCCAGGGCGTATCAGGTTCAGACTTACGTCATTTGAGGATAGAATCAACAACGAACCTGATATAAAAGTAATATTGAAAAACAATCGCTAAAGATTCATCAATAACGAAATTATAATTATCTTTGGCCCATAAACCTTATAAATAGAAAAAATATGGCCAGACCTATTAAAGAAACACCGATTTTATACGGTAAAGATGCCCGTCGTTTCGAAGAATTGATGAAGCATCCGCGGAAAGTATCCTCAAAGGAACTGGAACGCAGAAAGAAGGATTATGAGTACTTTAAAAGTATTTTTAAATTCGATTGTAATGAATAGCGAAATTAACTCCGGTAAAGTTTTAAGAAAACTAAAGGAGAAAGAAACAATAAAGTCATTCAACTGCGGAGATGCAGATTTGAATGACTTTCTGTTTAATGAAGCACCTCTGTATAGTAATGTATTACTTGCAGTAACTTATATTTATGAAGACAAAAATAATGTCTTAGCCTATTTTAGCCTAGCTAATGACCGCATATCCCTGACTGATTTCGAAAAAACAGCCGAGTTTAATCGTTTTCGAAAACGTCGATTTGTTAATGATAAAAGACTCAAAAGCTACCCGGTCGTAAAAATATGTCGTTTGGGAGATTCGGAAGACTGTAAAGGTTTCGGGATTGGAACAGGATTATTGAACTTTATCAAAAATCTATTCCTCATAACGAATAAAACAGGCTGTCGCTTTCTTACCGTAGATGCTTATCGTGAAGCTATCCCCTTTTACATAAGGAACGGCTTTATTCCTTTGGAAGAAGAGGATAAAGATGAACATACACGCCTGCTTTTTTACGACCTTAAAGAGAAATAGACTCAATCAAATTCGACAAAGTTCTTTTGTATCACCTCATAATAAGCAAACGGGGGTTTAACATATTCTTCCAGGACCTCCGTTGCTACTAACTGTTCGGTTTCATAATCGACTTTCCAACCGTGGTTATGCTGAGTAGTGAGCCGGACAGGGTCAAAGTCCTTATCATCCTCTTTGGTGAAGAACATGGCATGTTCGCCTGCGACCAGTTTGCATTGTTCCGGCAAAGTCAGCCATGCCCTGATTTGTGCTTTATGCTCACTTTCGTCAAAATATATCAGATGGTCAAGCAATTCCAGAAAAATATCCCAGCTTATGTCATACGGAAAAGTCAGGGCAAATACCTGGTTACTCATCGTATGCATCCGGATAATAGCATCGTAACTGCGGGTATTATATATTTCCGTAAACGTACGCAACATTAAAGCCATTTGTGTTTCACCAACTCCTGCAACAATCACCATTTTGTCATTACTGACGGAGACATTCGGACGCAAAGCCGGGTCAGGACGTCTGTCTTTTTTAAAGAATTTGTTTCGCAGATAGAAAATCAATATGACTGCCAATGCGAAAAAGAACAGATAAGCCTTAACCGGCAATTTCTTACCCGGTTTCTTCGCCACTTGGATTGTCTTCAGCATGTCGTCATCAAGCCTGAATGTGATGGGGATTACCTTTTCATCTGCGATATTCTCTCCGTTACGGGTAGCGGGTATCCATTTTCCGCTTGTCAGGGCAACCAGGCGAATCGCTTCATCATTCAGCAACGGCTCCGAATCTAAAAAGATATGCGGTTCGGTAACCGAGCCATCCGGCTCTACCGTGCAGGAAACAAGGACTGTCCCACTCACCTCCTCTTCGGCGGCCTTCTCGGGATATTGCATATTCTGCCGGATAAACCAGAATTGTGCTGTCGAACCACCTGTGTATTCCGGGAAAGTACGGTCAGAACCTTCAGAACGAAGAATAGGACTATAAACCCCTTCACTGCTGCGCAACAAATACGTCAACATATACTGATTGTCCTCCATCCGGCTGAAACTCATGGAACGATATCCCAACGATGGCAAGTTATTGATATTTTTCCCCTCATTATCAGGAAGCAACATCACAACCTCCATCAATCCGACTTTTATCCTGGAAAACCGCAAATCGTTCAAAACATGGAGATACAAAGACTGGCGAACCATTTCTTCTCCTGAAGCATCTTTCTCCCTGATACTCTCGAAACGATACTTCCACGCAATAGGGACATTGCTCTTGTAATCATCTATAAAAGAATAGATAAGGCTGATTCGGGCACCACCCAGCAAAGGAATCGGCTCGCTTACAAGACCCTGACTTTTGGGATTATCAGGCGTAAAGGCTGTAAATTCACCCTCATTCGTACCGAAACGGAAATGATTTTACCGAAAAAACAGCTTCCAGGCGGAACAGGGAAATATCTTTATCGGTAATCTTCGGTTCCTCAATAATCAAGCTATCCAAAAAAGGTTTCACTTCTTGCTTTATACGCAGTTCATCTGCCGTCAGATTATTATTCGGCTGTGCTTTCGCATCCATGCTCCCCAGCAGGAAAACAGACAAAAGCAAAAATTGCAACAGGCTAACTTTCATACTATATACATTTGCTTTACATCAGAATTGGAAATAGATAAACGGCTGCACACCGGCACTCTTGAACTGCACTACAACAAAAATCATAACCGCCAGAATAACAGCCTGCACCAACAAAGGAGAACGGGTTACGACTCCCTGCACCGCATTCTCAGCCGACTTAGGCATGAAGTGAAGCACATAACCAATCACCATCAGGATAAAGACACCTTTATATCCCGTTACAAATTGTGTGAATACTTCCGGATGGAAGTTTGTAAAGATTTGCGAAAGCATCTCCTTCACCGTTTGTATCGAATCGGCACGGAAGAATATCCATCCGAAACAAACCAGATGAAACGTAATCAATATGCCCAAAACCCTGCGCCAAGGCTTCATTTCAGACCCCAGTTGCTTGAAACTGCTGAACCGGCTCATTATAAACTTATGAATCGCCAGCGCCACTCCATGAATGGCTCCCCAAATGATAAAACTCATCGAAGCGCCATGCCAGAGACCACCCAACAACATTGTAATCAGCAGGTTTATATACGTACGGATTTTCCCTTTCCGGTTCCCACCCAGCGAAATATACAGATAATCTTTCAACCATGAAGACAGAGATATATGCCAGCGCCGCCAGAATTCGGTAATGGTCGCCGACTGGTA
The DNA here is from genome assembly GCF_023656795.1 of Parabacteroides caeci. Taxonomy (NCBI): domain Bacteria; kingdom Pseudomonadati; phylum Bacteroidota; class Bacteroidia; order Bacteroidales; family Tannerellaceae; genus Parabacteroides; species Parabacteroides caeci. The sequence continues at coordinate 267,590 of NZ_JAMOKT010000001.1, read as the reverse complement.
AGGCGAATCAAAGTTTACATTAAACCGGAAACCTAAAAGCAAAGCAATACCAATCGCCATATCCGAATAACCGGAAAAGTCGCAATAAATCTGCAAAGCATAACCATAAACGCCCAGCAGGTTTTCCACACCGGTATAAAGCAAAGGCGCATCAAAAATACGGTCTACAAAGTTCAGGCTGATATAATCGGAAATCACCGTTTTCTTAAACAAACCGCAGAGTACCAGGAACAATCCTTCGCCAAATTCGGAACGGGTGACGGTCGGTTCCTTATAGATTTGCGGAATAAAGTCGCGGGCACGGACGATAGGCCCTGCCACTAACTGCGGAAAGAACGATACATAAAACACATAATCTATCCAGCGTGTCAGCGGCGTAATCTTCCCCCGGTATACATCAATGACATAACTGATTGTCTGGAACGTGAAAAAAGAAATACCGACCGGCAGAAATATATCCATCGGCTGATACGTAACGCTTTGCAGGGCTGTATTTCCAAACTGATAACCAAACATCCTTGTTACCGAAGCAATCATATCCAACAGGAAATTGAAATACTTAAAATATCCCAGCATCCCGAGGTTTATACATAAACTAAGAACAACCCACAGTTTACGCTTCCATTGGGTTGTAGTATGAAATATTCTCTGCGCAATACAAAAATCCGACGTGGCAGTAAATAACAGCAGGAAAAACCAAAATCCGCTACTCTTATAATAAAAATAGATAGAAAACAGCGTTACATATATAATACGGGCCAGCAAATGTTTCCTGAGTGACATATAAATAATCAGGAATCCTATAAACAGGAAAAAGAACAACCCGCTACTGAACAGTATCGGCGACAGGTGTTGATAGGTGAGCACCTCTCCCAGCTTGGATAAATCTATATTATCGAACATCGTTATCTGCTATATATCGGTTATAGGTTTGCATCAGGGCACGATACAATAAAATGCCTTGCTCCTGATAGCCTTCTTTCGTAAAATGAACACGGTCTCTTCCCATTAAACCGGTCTTGCGCCATCTGGCAGAAGAGTTCTTCCCTCCTGTCGAAGCAAACAAATCCCAGCATGCCAGACCTTCGCGACGTGCCACTTCGACAATCGCCTTTGCTGCACGTTCTGTATTTTCATTGCGCACATACGTACGTTTCTTGTTCACATACACCCGTTTATAACATTCTGGAGGAGTTGTCAGCAAGATTGCCGTATGCGGCATTTGTTTTTTCACTAAGGATATAAAATCTTCAATCTGCCCGGCAAATTCATTACGGGTAAAGCGCCGGCCGAAAGTCTCGTTCGTTCCTAAAGAGATAATCAACAGCGACGGATTCAGCAAAGCCAACTGGCGGACATAGTTCTCGTCTGTATAATTTACATACATGGCACCGTTCACACCGATCGAATGATACAAAATACCCGGTTGCCCGTTGGTCAGATTGAAACCATAATAAAGGTTCTTAAAAGAAGAAGCCGGAAGCAAGTTATCCGTCCCCTGTTTCCTTCGCGTACTGTGCAGTTGCAACGTGTCGACGAGACAAGAGATGCGGAACGTATCGGCAACCACTCCCGGCACACACGGCGCCGTACTTAATACCGTCCTGACAGAATCTTTCATTTTTCCGGCCGGCAGCATCGGCATGGATTTCTCTCCACGGTAAATGACTGCCTGGTTAAAAGAATATCCGGCACCGTTATTAGGTGCTATGCTGATATCGAAATTGATGGATGGCGACGCAGACTGGATACCGATACCACCCGGCCCAATCGGACATTTCCGGTTGTTCTGGATACAACGTCCGGCAATCCATTCCTTCGCTACGGATGAAATGAAATAATCGTCCGGTTCGTTCGTCTTGCTCAGTTTGAAGGGAGCAATCCAGCCACGCCCAGCATTGCCGAACTGCTGTTGAAGGAGACGCATCATGCGCCCGCTATAATGTCCTGCCTGTATATGCGAATCGCCCAGCTGCACAATCGTGATAACCGTATCTTTTCCCGCACGCAAAGAATCGAGAGCAGCAAAGAAATGATGCAACGGAGCGTATTCATTTACGCAACTGTCGGAAGCTGGCAACTGAATCGAGTCGACAACGGCTCCCATAAGATAAGAAGCGAAAGGCAAGGCAATCGTATCCGGCGCAGTCAACGTATCAGGCGACGCATCCCCCGCATCCTGAAACGATGAGCGGGAAGGCGAAAGATTCTTCGCCCCTACGGTAATCGCGAGCAATGCCAACAAAACCGACAAATTAATTAACCACTTTGTCTGCTTCATCATAAAACTCCTTTTCCAATAATAATGCATTAAAAAGAGCCGTCGCTATTTCGCGCCCGCCTCTGAAACTCAGGTGTGTATAATCTTTGCTTGCCCAATTATTCTCAACATAACGGACCATGCTGTTCTCGCCTCCCATCGCACCGAACGTATTCCAGAACGAAATACCTGTTTTACGGGCAATCTGCCTTTGTGTATGAAGCAGGGCAAGCACGGCAGGCATCGTTTCAAACTCACCCTCTTCCTGATGGCTACGGTCTGAAACACCTAACAGCAAGATATCCGCTTCCGGGAAACAGACCTGTACATGGCGAACCGCTTCTTCCATGCGTTTGCTATACCAGCCGTAATGTAAAACGCTGTCGCTTACCACATTCAAGCCATACTGAAGAATAATCAGGTCGTATGACCGGACTTCGGTCAGATTCCGGCAAAGCGAACTATCCAAGCGGTTCAATATCATACCGGAATTACCACGCAGGGAGTAATTATCAACGACAACACCGGAATTATCTTCCAAGGCGACACCCAACGCACGGAAACCTTCCGTCTCCGTAAAAGAGAAAGTCGCTTCTGTAAATGTCCCTTTCCGCTCATATTGTGTTATTTTCGAAACGACAGGCAATAACTCATTGATTGTATCCGGCAGATTGTTATAATGCAGTTTCATCCGGGTTCGGGCATTCTGTTCATACAGGAATTTCAGCGAAGAAGCCGATTGTAACTCCGGATAACGGTTTGTTGTCTTGACAGATACGGATATCTTTTCACCTTTCGGTTCAAACATCATTCCGGAAAGCGTATACCCATGTTCATGGTCAGTCAGCATCGACCAGGTGTGCCATCCTTCCGAGCGCTGTTCGATAGTCGGACGGAACTGTGCAGCCACGGAAGTAATAGGAACAAAGCCCACTCCACGCCCGCCAAACTCTTTCTGCAAGGCAGAACGCAGGTCAGCAACGACAATATCCCCCTCAATAAACGAGTCACCCAGAAAAGCGACACGCACCGGCCGGTTCATTGTCTCCCGGTTCTTCAGGGCTGTAAAGAAACGCTTCAATCCGATATGGCCTACCGAATAATCTTCGATATGCGTACCGAGCGAATCCGCCCCCTGAACAGAGTACATTATATTATACAGGGAATCGCGTAACGCCAATGCCGCCGAATCAATCCCCGTCGAACGGATAATCGAATCGCGCAATGCTACTGAATCTATTTCCAACGTATCCGGTTGTTCGAGCTGTTTACGCAGCGAGTCCATCGACAACGATTGCGTTTTCACCCGTAAATCCGAAAGTAAGTCAACCTTTTTTATTTTCTGGCCGAACATGTTGTCCGGCAGATAATATAGTCCCAGGCAGATGCAAAGCGTTATAAGTAACAGCACCAGCAACCTGCCGAAATTATCTTCCTTATTCATTTACTCATTCTTACGAAGGTACAAAGATAAGGATAAAGTTTCATTTGTAACGTAAAAGTTCCGGTATTTCAGCTGGTTCGCTGGCAACCCTTATTCCTGCTTCTTCCAGAGCACGTATCTTTTCGACTGCCGTACCGGCCCCTCCGGAAATAATAGCGCCGGCATGTCCCATCTGCTTACCCGGCGGTGCGGACTGGCCGGCAATAAAGCCGACCACCGGCTTGGTGACATGCCTACGGATATAATCGGCAGCCAGTTCCTCGGCATTTCCTCCAATCTCTCCGATTATCACGATTGAATGCGTTTCCGAATCCTTCTCGAACATCTCCAGCAGTTCGCGGAAATAGAGGCCGACGACAGGGTCGCCTCCCATTCCTACTGCGGTAGACTGCCCCATACCGTTGGCCGTCAAATGATAAACGATCTCATAGGTCAGTGTCCCGCTACGGCTGAGCACCCCCGTATGACCTTTCGTGAAAACCTTTCCCGGCAGGATTCCGACCAGACTTTCACCCGGTGAAATCAATCCGGGACAGTTCGGCCCAATTAACTTTGCCCCTTTCAGTTGGGCAAAACGATAGGCTTTTATGACATCGACGGTCGGGATTCCTTCAGTGATACAGATAATCAGCTCAATCCCGGCATCGGCCGCCTCCATAATAGCGTCTGCCGCAAAACGGGCAGGGACGAATATTATCGAAGTGTTAGCCTGTGTTTGCTGTACGGCATCGTACATCGTATTGAAAACCGGGATATGCTCGATTTCCGTACCGCCTTTGCCCGGTGAGGTACCACCTACGACATTGGTTCCGTATTCTTTCATTTTCAGTGCGTGGAAGAGGCCGTCGCGTCCGGTTATTCCCTGCACGACCAGCCGGGTCGATTTATTTATCAATATGCTCATGGTGACTTTTCTTTTATTGTTTATGTGATGCTTCAACAGCCATCAGAGTGGCTTCTCCCATTGTTTCGGCAACTTTGAAACGAGTGTCACGCAACAAATCGCGCCCCTCCTTCTCATTCGTGCCTGTCAGGCGGACAACGACAGGAATATCGGTATCAATTTGCTCAAAAGCCTTCAGCAGCCCGTAGGCAACATCATCGCAACGCGTAATGCCTCCGAAAATATTTATCAGCACAACCTTTACCTGCGGGTCTTTTAAAAGTAGCTTCATTGCCTCAATCACTTTTTCAGGATTCGAACTTCCGCCTATATCCAGAAAATTAGCCGGGTTTCCGCCATACAATTTAATCATATCCATCGTAGCCATCGCCAGTCCGGCACCGTTCACCATGCAACCAATCCCGCCGTCCAGATGCACATAACTAAAACCTTTTTCCTTCGCCTGCGCCTCCGTCTTTTCTTCCTCTGTCGGTTCAAACAGGGCCAAGACACGAGGCTGGCGGTATAACGCGTTATCATCGAACGTCATCTTGGCATCAATAGCCATCAGGACCCCGTCCTTTGTCATAACCAACGGATTGATTTCAACCAGAGAAGCATCTTTCTCGATAAAAAGCTGGTACATATTCCGGATAATCGCAGCCATCTGGTTCACCTGAGCTATCTTATCGAACAAGGTAAAGGCATAACGGCGTGCCAGATAATCCGGAATCCCGATAAGCGGGTCGATCCGGAAATGAAATATCATTTCCGGACTCCGGCGAGCCACTTCTTCAATATCCATCCCTCCTTCCGCACTCATCATCAGGACAACTGAACGGGAATTGCGGTCGATAACAAAACTGACATAATATTCAAGATGGATATTCACCGCCTCGCTCACAATCACACGGGTGACAGGGAAATCTTTAATCATCATGCCCAGAATCGCTTCGGCGTGCTGCAATGCTTCTTCCGCATTGCCTGCCAGTTTAACACCTCCGGCCTTTCCCCTTCCTCCGGTCAATACTTGTGCCTTGATTGCAACCTTTTCATTCCCCAGCTGACTGAAAGCAGCCGTAACCTCTTGCACCGTGTTACACAGAATGTGCCGTTCCACTGGAATCGCATAGTCTGAAAAGAATTTTTTCGCCTGATATTCGTGTATCTTCATCTGGTAAATAATTTAGTGGTATTCACTCTTTTTTTATAACAGATAAATAAATGAAGAAGTTGTTGAAGTTTCCATATATATCCGGCTGTTTTCCAGCACAAAAGGAGAAACAACCTGTATTAACCGGACTTTTATTAGGAAAACTCGTTTCTTTTTCCTATATTTGTTAGGGAAGAATATGAGGAGGATGAGTTATGGATAATATTTCAGGTTATATTGAGCAATTTGTCCTGGATAAACTGAATACGTTTAACGAAGGCAGAAACACAGATAAAGGTATGTATTTCATACTTTTGCCGAATAAAAAAACGGCTTATTACACACTTTGGTTCTACAACCCGACAGCGGAATTTCATCCGAATGTTTTTCTCTCCACACTGGATGTGAACGCTATAAATTCAGTGGAAAAAGCGATGAAAACGACAGCCAACTCTTTCGCCAGGCTGACGGTTAAAATGAGACTGGAATCCATCTCACATAATGCCGACGACATTATCTCTTTTGGTAAATACCGTGGTTATCATCTGTTTGAAGTGGCTGCCATCGACCCTAAATATATTACCTGGATTGCCAACAAATATGAAGCACGCGTACAAAGCGAAAGACGTTTCAAGGAACTGGCAGCGACCTATTCATGGATATATCAGGACCTGAACACTTCCCGCATGCACAAAGTGCCTGTCAGCCGTTTTATCGGAACGATAGATGAGAAATTAAACGATTTGCATCTTTCCGTCCGGCGGGTGAAAGTGGAAGACAATCCGTACAAAACCCGTTCAATCCGGGGAACCACCCATTTTTACGTCGACCAGAAAATTGTTGCTTCGGATGAATCCGGCAATCTGTTTTTCTTCACCATCCGGGCATCCGACCGTAGCCTGGAAAGCGGTAAGTTAAGTAATGCCGACCATGCTTATCAGGCGGGAGAAATCATGCATATCCGTTCGGCCAAAGTAATCAAGCATTATACTTCCCGGAATATCCGTTATACGAAGCTGGGATATATAAAAATGAAATAATACAATAACATTTGACAGGTAAAAATCCCACTCGAATCCATTTTTAATTTCATCCGGGAGAAATTTCGATTTCATTCGGATGAAAATTTATTTTCTCCCGGGTGTGGTGTTCTTCCTGTTTTAGGAGGAAAATATATTATAGAGAAGAAAATACGCGAAGAGATGATTATGACTTATTTTACATATAAAATGGCATTTTTACAAAAAAGAAACAACACGCTGTATATCACGCACATACCACCAATTTAACAATAGTTAATTCTCCCGAAGCCCTGGTTTCCGAGTCCGAAACTCCCCAAAAACGGACTTTAAGTACACAAAGTAAAAAATAGTAAAGTAACAACAACAGCAACAACACGTGCGCGAGAGCGGAAAAAATCGAATATCCTTTTTTCTTTCCCGATATTTCTGTTATTTAGCAGCTTTTCCTATCTTTACCGCATTATAACCGAAAAACATGTTTACAAAAAAAATAACGCTCGTACTATTTGTATTCGTTGCACTCTTTATTTTCAACGGCACTCTCTTTGCCCAAGAGAAAGCATTTCCCAAAAAGGGAGAAGGCATCACCCTTTTTCTGAAACGCCATAATCGTGTCGGAAAAGAGTATCATGATGAGTTCGTAAAACTGAACAAGACAAAACTCGGCAATGGGAATAGCCTGAAAATGGGCGTTAAATACCAATTGCCGCCCTTAAAGGGGGTAGCGGCCACGGCAAGGAAACCTAATTACGAGCCCTTATTCGGCAAGGAAATGGCCGAATACAAAGTCACGTCCTCCGAGTTGAAAGACTGCTGCTTTTATCTGGTGAGCGGACATGGCGGTCCCGACCCCGGAGCCATCGGTAAAATGGGCAATGTAGAACTTCACGAAGACGAATATGCTTACGACGTCATGCTCCGCCTGGCCCGTAACCTGCTGATGCGGGGCGCCAAAGTGCACATCATCATTCAGGATGCCAAAGACGGTATCCGCAACGACAAGTTTCTGAAAAACAGTAAACGTGAAACATGCATGGGCGACCCGATACCGTTTAACCAGTTCCGCCGTCTTGAACAACGGTGCGACAAAATCAACTCTTTATTCAAGAAAGACAAAGAAATATACAAACGCGCCATCTTCATGCATATCGACAGCCGCAGTAAAAGTCACCAGACAGATGTTTTCTTCTATTATCAGGACAAAAATTCGGAAAGCAAACACCTGTCAAAGACAATGAAATCGACTTTTGAGCACAAATACAACAGACATCAGCCCGGCCGCGGATTCACCGGAACAGTCGGCCAGCGCGGACTGTATGTTTTAAGAAAAACAACGCCTCCCTCCGTTTTTGTCGAACTCGGCAACATACAAAACAGCTTCGACCAGAAACGTTTCATTCTCAGCGACAACCGCCAGGCTTTAGCAAACTGGCTCTGCGAAGGCTTCATGACCGATTACCAACGTTACAGGAAAAAACTGAAATAAACGGGAGACGGTATATGACAACCATTGTTGAAACATTGGTGTTTTAATGACAAAACATATATACAAACATTCTTTCGAAAATGAGCTGGTCGATAATCGGACAGCTCAATTTTTTCTAATTATTACCCCTTAAGAACAACCGTTATTCCATAAAAAATACATACCTTTGTGAGATTATTGTTGAATCGTTTTAAAACACCATGAATAATTCTTACATATCTCCTTTTGCAAAACCCGTTTATGTGATGTTGAAACCGGTAGGTTCGGTTTGTAACCTGGCCTGCGAGTATTGTTATTACCTGGAAAAAGGGAAATTGTATCCGGAAGTAAAGAATCACATCATGAGCGAGCAACTGCTGGAAAAATTCATCAAAGATTATCTGGAATGCCAGACAATGCCTCAGGTACTTTTTACCTGGCACGGCGGCGAAACCCTGATGCGTCCGATAAGTTTCTACAAAAAAGCACTCGAACTTCAACAGAAATACGGCCGTGGAAGGCAGATAGACAACTGTATCCAAACAAACGGGACGTTGCTGACAGACGACTGGTGCCGTTTCTTCAAAGATAACAACTTTCTGGTTGGAATATCAATCGACGGCCCGCAGGAATTTCACGACGAATACCGCCGGAACCGCCAGGGCCTTCCCTCCTTCTACAAAGTGATGAAGGGAATCGAGTTGCTGAAAAAACATCAGGTAGAATACAATGCAATGGCAGTCGTAAACGATTACAATGTCGATTATCCGCTTGATTTTTATAACTTTTTCAAAGAAATAGATTGTCATTATATCCAGTTCGCCCCTATCGTGGAACGGCTGGGACAACACACGGACGGGACAACGCTGACTTCGCCGGAACAACAGGATGCCCATATAAAACTGGCCCCCTTCTCCGTCGATTCCGAAAAATGGGGTGATTTCCTTTGTGCCATCTTCGATGAATGGCTGAAAGAAGATGTGGGAAATTACTATATCCAGTTATTCGATGCCACACTGGCAAACTGGGTCGGAGAACAGCCGGGCGTATGCACCCTGGCCCGGACATGCGGACATGCCAGCGTGATGGAATTCAATGGCGACCTTTATGCGTGCGACCACTTTGTATTCCCCGAATACAAACTGGGCAACATCTACACGCAGACACTAACGGAAATGATGTACAGCCAGAACCAGTTAAAGTTCGGAGCTGATAAATACGACAAGTTGCCGGTGCAATGCAAAGAATGTGAATACCTCTTTGCCTGCAACGGAGAATGTCCCAAAAACCGCTTCCTGCATACAGCCAGCGGCGAACCGGGATTAAACTATCTGTGCAAAGGCTACAAAAAATATTTCAGGCACGTAGCGCCCTATATGGATTTTATGAAAAAAGAATTATTGGCTCAGCGTCCGCCCGCAAACGTGATGCAATGGGCAAAAGAAAACAGAGAGATTTTATAAAACAATATGAAATACAACAGACGTGATTTTATTAAAACAGGAGGTATGGTTATGCTTGGTTCACTGGCAGTTCCTTCTTTTTTAGAAGGTTGTGCCGGTAGTACTGCTGATAAAGCTGCCGGTATCTCGTTTGCGTTAAACCATTTCGGTTTAAGCGAAAGCGATATGAAAAAAGTGCTGAACGCAGCACTGGAAAAAGGAGGAGATTATGCAGACCTCTTCTTCGAACATTCTTATCGAAACAACATCGGTTTACAAGACGGTGCGGTAAACCGCGCCTCTTCAAACATAGATTTCGGAATGGGCGTACGCGTCTTGTCCGGAGACCAGACAGGTTATGCCTACGTTGAAAATATCTCGCTCGACGAGATGCTGACAGCCGCCCGTACGGCTGCCCGTATCGCTAACGGCGCTGCAGGAAAAGGACCGGCCAAACTGACTGAAGAACCGATTATCAATAATTATTATGGTGTGCAAACTCCTTGGGACGAGATTGCCGTCAACCAGAAAACGCCTTACCTGCAAAAACTGAACGACCAGATTTTTGCACTCGACAAACGTGTCCATAAGGTTATGGCTTCTCTCGGAGATACAACGTCGCACATCTTTTTCTGTAATTCAGAAGGACAGACATATTACGACTATCGTCCGATGGTAACCCTGGGCGCCGTCTGCATCATGGAAGACAACGGTAAGATTGAAAACTCTTACGCTTCCCGCGCATTCCGTATGGGTGCCGAGTTCCTGACCGACGAAATCATAGCCGAAGTAGCAAAAGAGGCGGTAGAAAAAACGTCTATCCTCTTCCAGGCCGTGAAACCTAAAGGCGGCGAAATGCCTGTCGTGATGGGTGCCGGTGGTTCAGGTATCCTGTTGCACGAAGCCATCGGACATGCGTTTGAAGCCGACTTCAACCGCAAGAACACGTCCATTTTCTCCGACCAGCTGAATAAGAAAGTCTGCAACGAACATATCAATGTGGTTGACGACGGTACAATCCCGTTCAACCGTGGTTCCGTGAATATCGACGACGAAGGTGTGGAAGGACAAAAGACATATATCGTGAAAGAAGGTATCCTGACGAGTTATCTGCACGACCGCATCAGTGCGAAACATTATGGTATCCCTTCTACAGGCAACGGACGTCGAGAGTCGTTCCGCCAGATGCCTATCCCCCGTATGCGTGCCACTTATATGGAGGCCGGAAACGTGACGGAAGAAGAGATGATTTCAACTGTAAAGAAAGGTATCTATGCCTCCAGCTTTACCAATGGGCAGGTACAGATCGGTGCAGGCGACTTTACATTCTTTGTAAAAGACGGCTATCTGATTGAAGACGGAAAACTGACACAGCCGATCAAAGATATCAACATCATCGGTAACGGCCCGAAAGCCTTAGCCGACATCACCATGGTGGGCAACAATTATAAGATGGATAACGGCACATGGACATGCGGCAAAGACGGACAATCCTGTCCGGTAACTTGCGGTATGCCATCCGCCCTGGTTAGTAAACTTACTGTAGGAGGAGAAAATTGATATGATAACTAACGATAATAAGAAACTGGCCCAATGGGCCATGGAGTTCGCATTAAAGAACGGTTGCCAGTCCTCACGGGTAACGCTGTATAATGGTTCCAGCAGTTCATTCGAAATCCGGGACATGAAGATTGACCGCTTACAGCAGGCTTCTGAAAACAGTCTGGTTATCCATCTGTTTGTCGATGGCCGTTACGGTTCTTTCTCCACCAACCGCTTGGATAAAAAGGAACTAGAAAAATTTATCCGTAACGGAATCGATTCAACTCGTTACCTGGCAGAAGACAAGGCCCGTACATTGCCTGACGCTTCCCTGTACTACAAAGGTGGCGGTACCGACCTGCAACTGATTGACCCGAAATTCGACTCCATACAGCCGGACGAAAAAGTATCGTTGGCCATGAAGACCTGTGAAGAAATGATGGGAAAAGACGACCGTATCATTTCTGCCAACTCTTCTTACAGCGATGAGAAAGACTTTAAATATATGGTTGCCAGCAATGGTTTCGAAGGTGAAGCCTGTGGTTCTTCTTTCAGCTTGGTTGCCAGCGTCAGTATCCGTGGCGAAGGCGATGCCCGTCCCGAATCTTACTGGTACGATTCTTCCCTGTATTTCGATACGATGATTAAGGAAGGATTGGGTACGAAGGCATTGGAACGTGTTTTCCGCAAGCTGGGACAAAAGAAAGTGGCTTCCGGCAAATATCGCATGATTGTCGACAACATGAATTCCGGCCGTTTGTTATCTCCTGTTATCGATGCTTTATACGGTTCTTCCATCCAGCAGAAAAACTCTTTCTTATTGGATAAGCTCGACCAGAAAGTATTGGGAGACAAACTGACCCTCATAGACGAGCCGCATCTTATCAAAGCATCCGGCGCCCGTTATTTCGACGGTGAAGGTGTTGCCACCAAACGGATGCCCGTATTCGAAAACGGAGTATTGAAGACCTATTATATCGATACCTATTCAGCCAACAAGATGAAAGTGAAGCCGACTATTGCCTCCCCCTCCATCCTGACCATGCAGATGGGCGATAAAGATACGGACAGCCTTATCGCTTCAGTAGATAAAGGTATTCTCGTTACAGGTTTCAACGGAGGTAACTGCAACAGCACAACCGGCGATTTCTCATATGGCGTGGAAGGCTTCCTCATCGAAAAAGGTAAATTGACCCAGCCGATTTCAGAAATGAATGCAACCGGAAACATGATTGCTTTATGGAATAATCTGACAGAAGTAGGAAACGACCCTCGCCTGTTCTCCAGCTGGCGTATTCCGTCATTACTTTTCGATGGCGTTGATTTCAGCGGGTTATAATACTTATTCAGAAAAAGGATATTGCAAAAGCAGCTGACACCGTAACTGTCAAACACTTATGCAATATCCTTTTCTTTTATCTTATCAATAAATAAATCGAAATAAAATGGCAGACGCTACCGCCTAGAACGAAGAAATGCCACATCGGATGCATATATTTATATGTATCGAAAAAATAAAAAACGCATCCTACCGTATAGAACAATCCTCCGCCAATCAGCCAGTACAACACATCCATTGAATCCGTTCGTTGAAAGACATCAACCAAAGGCTTGAAAGCAATAATAACCACCCAGCCCATTGCCAGATAACAAGTAGTTTTCAGATGATCGGTCTTTTTCATCTTCTTGAAACTGAGAAAAACACCGATAACGGCAGCAGTCCATACAATTGCAAATAATATCCATCCCCAGTAGCCTTCCTGCCGGAGCGCTACCAAAGTAAAAGGCGTATAAGTACCTGCAATATGTAGATAAATAGCACTATGGTCAAAACGACGCAGTAATCTCTTTTGCCGCGCATGGGACGAAGCATGATAAAATGTAGAGGTGACATACGAGAGCGTCATGCTAAGCGCATAAACCACCGAACTGCCCACTGCCCAAGGATTTCCATTACGGATAGAAGCTATCAGTAATAATACGATAGCAACTATCCCAAAAATCATTCCTGCACCGTGTGTCAGCACATTGGCTACTTCTTCACCATAAGTTTGTCTTTGTTTGGTCTTGACCATTGCAGGTTACAATTGTTCAGCCTTAAAACCGGCATCTGTTACTGCTGCAATTATTTTATCAACAGGAACATCCGCTGTTACTTCCAAAACCTTATCCGGCGATTTCAGGTCGACAGACCATTCATCTTCCTTCACCAACTTATTCAGTTTAGCACCGATAGCAGCCACGCAGCCACCGCATTTTGCGTTTGTTTTAAATTTCATTGTTGCCATAATTTTTTTGTTTATACTATTACTTCATAAATTTCAGTCTCAAGCTGTTAAGCACCACAGAAACAGAACTGAAGGCCATCGCCGCACTTGCCAGCATCGGATTCAATAACAACCCGTTTACCGGGAACAAAACGCCGGCCGCCAAAGGTATTCCTATCAGGTTGTAAATAAAGGCCCAAAACAGATTCTGATGAATCAGACGCACTGTTCGTTTCGACAACTTGATCGCTTCCGGTAACAATAACAAATCAGATGTTATCAATGTCACCATCGCTACATCCATTGCAATATCCGTCCCTTTTTCCATCGCAATGCTCACATCGGCACGAGCCAGTGCCTGCGAGTCGTTTATGCCGTCACCTACCATAGCTACTTTCTTTCCTAACTTCTGAAGAGCCATGATATATTCTTCCTTATCATCAGGCATCACTTCGGCCTTAAAATATTTTATACCTAAAGTATCAGCCACTCTTTCCGCCGTCTTCACGCCATCGCCTGTCAACAAATGCACTTCTATTCCCATATCCGTCAGGGTCTTTACAGCCGCAGCCGATGTCGGTTTGATGCGGTCTGAAATAGCCAGTACAGCTAGCAAACGGTTACCTTCGCCATAATAAACGACGCTTATTCCGTTGTCCTGCCATTTACGTATCTGCTTCATAGTGTCATCCGGTATCTCCGAACCGAATACCTCCAACAATCCGTGGCTTCCAACCCAGTAAGTAACACCATTGACTTCCATCCGGATTCCCCGGCCGGTAAGGCTTTCAAAATTACCGGCTTCACACGTAGAGACTCCCGAATCTTCCAGCCAACGGATAATGGCAGACGCCAGCGGATGCTCCGATTTCAATTCCGCAGTATAGAGAATATCCAGATAACAGACATTCGATTCTGTCAGCCAGCAGGAATCCACGACAACCGGAATCCCTTCCGTCAATGTCCCCGTCTTATCCAGTACAATCGTATCGACTTTACAAAGAGTCTCCAAAGCATAAGCATCTTTTATCAGGATATGCCGTTCGGCTCCTTTTCCCATCCCGACCATCAGTGCCGTCGGAGTTGCCAGCCCTAAGGCACACGGACAGGCAATCACCAATACTGAAACAGCTGAAAGAAGTGCATAAGAAAAATAATCCCCACCGCCAATCACCATCCAGCAGATAAACGTTACGATAGACAGGAGAACGACTACCGGGACAAATATACCACTTATTTTGTCAACTATACGTTGCACGGGCGCCTTACTTCCCTGGGCAGCCTGCACCATCTTGACGATTTGCGCCAGAACCGTTTCATTCCCGACTCCGGTCGCCTCCATCGTAAAAGCACCTTTTTGGTTGATTGTTCCGGCCAAAACCCGGTCACCGGCAACTTTCTCCACAGGAATCGGTTCCCCGCTCAACATGCTTTCATCTATGGAAGAAGAGCCTTGCAGCAAAGTTCCGTCCACCGGTATTTTCTCACCGGGACGAACACTTACAATATTTCCCTTTTTCAAAGAAGAGATAGGAACTTCCTCCTCTTTTCCGTCAGTTACAAGACGGGCCGTTTTAGGCTGTAATCCCATCAGGCTTTTAATAGCAGAAGAAGTACTGTTCTTCGCCCTCTCCTCCATCAACTTGCCCAACAGCACAAAGGCGATAATCACCCCTGAGGCTTCATAATACACATGCGGCTCCAATCCCTTTTCAATCCAGAACTGCGGATAAACCGTATTGAAGAAACTGAATATAAAAGCAATGGAAGTACTGAGGGCCACCAAAGTATCCATATTGGCACTCTTTTGCAGTGCATGGCGCACGCCGTTCACATAAAACGATCGCCCGAACAGAACCATAATAGCCAATGCCAGCACCATCATTATCCAGTTGGCGTAGGGCATGTGCATAAACACCATCCCCAATAAAGCCAAAGGCACTGATAATATCCATGCTCCGATTGTATTCCGCTTCAGTTTTTTATAATGCTTACGCGCCATCTCTTCCTGTACGGCCAGCGGGTCTTCGGCCTCAACCACCAAATCATATCCGGCAGCCTGTACGGCTTCCTGCATTTTCTGTAAACTGATTACCGAAGGATGATATGTAACTGATAAAGTGTTCGCTGCAAAATTAACAGATGCCTCTTCTACTCCGGGTAGTGCCTTGACGGTACTCTCCACGTTATTGGCACAAACCGCACAACTCATCTCAAGGACGGGCAGTACCTTACTTTCTACATCTTTCATTATTATGTTTATTTTATACCGATTCTATTGTAGAACAAAGATACGAATAAATCAGTTGCAACAAAGTTGCGGAATTTCATTACGCTCATTAAGATATGTACGAATTTAATAGTTTTATTTGGTATATTTGTCCTATTATTTAACAATCGAATACCCGACCTTTGTCAGACGAATTAACGAATGAATTTATAAAACGAATACAGTTATGATACTTGACTCCTTGAATAACACAGAAAAGGTTGAATGCTTGCACCCTTTGTTTAAAAAAGCTTTTGATTATGTAAAAGCTACTGACTTCTCCAAAATGGAAGACGGCAAATACGAATTGGACGGTTCCCGCCTGTTTGTCAGCGTAGCCAGTTTATCCGGCAAAGATAAAAACGATGCTGCAATCGAAACGCATAAGAAATATATCGATATCCAGCTTCCCCTTCTAGGTGTAGAAAAAATCGGTTGGAAACCGGGATGCGAATTACAGGAAGTTTCCGTGCCTTATAACGAAGAGAAAGACATCGCTTTCTTCGTTGACCGCCCGACTGCCTATACAAAAATCTATCCCGGACAGTTCGCCATTTATTTTCCGGAAGACGGCCACGCACCCGGTATCGGAGAAGGAAATATCCGCAAAGTGATTGTCAAAGTACAAGTCGAAGAATAACTGCTTATAAAACCCATTGGCCTAACGGCACTAATGGGAGTCATCAGTAAGTATTTACAATAAAACGAGGGGGGAAGCTAAAATCCAGTTAGCTTCCCCCATTATTCTTTAAATAACACAACTTCTTAACTTACCGTCCGGTTGCCTGTAAATATTCCGTCCGTTTAATCAGGTAATTGGTATAATCGTCCGTATATTGGTCTCTGCTTTGTTGTAGTAAAGACTGGGCATTCAGCAAATCGCTCAATGTCTCCGTTCCTGCCTGATAATAATCTGTACTCAGACGTACATTTTCTTCTGCCGTTTTTACCGATTCTTCCGATATCTTTGCCTGTTCATAGGCCTCTTCCAATTCATTCCAGAGTTTTTGCATCTGCAAAAGAAGTTTCTCATTGGTATCCTGCCGTGTATATTCAGCCGCTTTCAATTGCAACTTCTGCTTCCTGATAGCATGCGAACCGCCCCACCAATCGGTTAAGGGGACAGAAACCGTAGCAAAAATCATCCCGAAAGAATGATCGGTATCCAGAATATTATGATACATATAGCCGGCACCTATTCCTACCGACGGCAGGTTCTGACCGACTTTCAATTTATATTGCAGACGGCTGGCTTCCACATTTTTATCAAGCAGTTTATAGGCAACAGTCGTCGGCAAGGCACTCATCAGGTCTATCCGGTAAGTCTCCGGCGAAGGCAGAGGCTCCTGTAAAGTTGCCTGAACGGTGAAATCATCTTCCGGCATTCCGATATACTGAGACAACAACATTTTTGACAGACGCAAATTATTATCCACTTTCAGCCGGTCACTGGCTATACTATTCTTTTTTAGTTGAACCTGTAACAATTCATTCCTGTTTGCCACGCCGGCACGAACGGAAGCCTCCACATCCTTATACAAGTTGTCGATTAATGTTTCCAGTAAGGAAACCGTTTTTCTCTTTTCCTGCAAAGAAACGTGCTGCCAGTAATACTGTTCGACAGTCAGCAATACTTCATTCTCCGATTGTTTCATCTGATAACGGCTCACTTCCACCGCCAGGGCAGCCAGTTTGTTATTATTAAGTATCTGTCCTCCTGCAAAAACCGGCTGGACTGCTGTCACTCCTCCCATAATACCGTTCTTTGCCATTGTCATTTCTAACAGACCGGGGACCAGCGCCAACTCTGCCATTCCATTGTCTGAGGTAAAAGCGCCTCCCGTCGCACTTATAGATGGAAAATATTTCGTGAAAGCCTCTTTACGCACCTCTTCCGCACCTTTTACATCTAAACGGGCGTTCTTCATCCGGGCATTATTCTCCAATGCCAGTTGGCTGCATTCCTCCAGTGTCAAACTACGCTGGGCTTCGACAGATAAAGCCGGTACCAGCAAAAGACAAAGGAGATTGCCTAAAACATATATTATCTTTTTTCCAGACATATTCTTTACTCTTAATTTAGTTATACGACCTTTTTATTCCCGCCGAATATCATCCAGTAAAATACCGGAATAACAATAACGGCCAATATCATGGCAAATACTGTTCCCGAACAAATCACGACTCCCATCGGAGTCCATAAGGCACTGTTACTGATAATCATCGGGACAACCCCCACCGCAGTTGTTGCCGACGTCAGGAAAATCGGTAACATACGACGTTTACCGGCATCCATAGCAGCCTCTTTGACAGAGATATGATGATTGATACGTAAATCCTGGGCATGGTCGAATATCATAATCGTATTACGTACCACAATACCTATCAAACTGATTATACCCAACACACAAGTGATACTGAACTCCATCCCGGACACCCAGAGACCGAGAGCAGCACCGAACAGGCACAGTAAAATAGAAGTAAGGGCAGCAACAGCCAATCCGATTTTCTTATAGTTTATCAGCAAGAACAGGAAGACAATAATGACGGCAATCGAAAGCCCCTCTATTATAGGAGTAATAATTTCCTCGTCAGACTCTTTTACACCTCCGTATTCAAAAGATACGCCCTCCGGAAGATTGGGTATCACTCGGCTGTTCATCACCTTTTCTACCTTCTTCTGCATATTCGTTTCATTAAAGCCGCGTTTAACCTGAGTAATCACACTCAACGTACGCACTCCGTTACGGCGAACAATCTGCCCTTCATTCCATCCTCCCTGTATCTCAGACACCTGGCGAAGCGGAACACTGACACCCGGAACAGCCGTCGGCAAATAAGCATCCCCTATCCTATCAAACGAATCGTATGCATCCTCTCCCTTATCCGATTTCAGGCAGATAGCCAACGGATAATCGCCTTCCCAGACAGAGCCGACCGACATACCGTTATAACGAATAGCCATATCAGCCGCCGCCATCGCTTTCGAAATTCCCAGGCGGGACGACTCCACAGGGTCAAGCGTTACACGAACTTCGGGCAGCATCTCCTCAAAATTCGTATGAACCCAAACCAGGCCATCCATATCCTGCAATGATGTCATCAATGTATCGGCCACCTGCTTCAAGGCTGTTATATCATCTCCCATAAAGCGAACTTCTATCGGGAAACTCACAGTCTGATAATCCAACTGCTTGAACTTGATGAAAGCATCCGGATAATAATCGGCATAAGCATTGGCATATTCATCCAACAGGTCGGTTGTTGCCTCTACGGATGTTGTATTTACAATAAACTGCGCATAATTCTTTCCACCCATATTCGGAGCATAAGTTGCCTGGAAACGCGGGGAAGCCATTCCCACAAATGCGGTAGCCGACAAAACCCGTTCGTCATCTTTCAATAAAGCATATACGCTGTCGCAAACGGCTGCCGTTTTATCCAATGACGAACCTTGCGGCAAATAAATCTCTATAGCAAACTGGTCACGGTCTGCTTCCGGCATCATTCGTTGCGGGATACGCATCATAATCACCACAGCCAGCAACACGGATAGTACCCCGATAAACAACGTTGTTTTGGGATAGCGAAAAGTCCATTCAAGTACCTTTTCATAGACAGCCTGTACCGTATCCAACAAGTTGAAACGTTTCTTTCCGTCCGTCTTCTGCCCGTTTTTCAATCCCTTTTTGATAAGGGTATGCTCCAACATGGGAATAAATATCATGGCGATAGCCAGCGAGGTCATCAATGAAATCGTTATCGTCCAGGGAAACCAGTTCAGAAAGTCCAGCATCTGCCCCGTCATCGTAAACAGCAACGGATAGAAGATAATGCAAAGGCTGAGCGTTGCCAGAAAGATGGAAGAAAAATAGTTCTTGGCACTCGATACTGCGGCATGCCAGCGGGACATTCCGTTATCCAGCCGTTCCAGATAAGCATCTATAACGATGATGGAATTATCCACAATCATCCCCAGAACAACAATTAAAGCAGCCAATGTAACCGTATTCAACGGGATGCCGACAGCATACATAATCCCGATAGATATAAAAATACTGATCGGAATGGAAGTAGCCGCAACAATAGCCGATTTGAAAGGAAAAAGCAGCATCATCACCAGGATAACGACCACGATGGAGACAAACAGGTCACGCACAAACGAACTCACCGAATCATCCACCACCTTAGGCTGGTCCGCAATCCGTTGAATGGACACGCTTTCCGGAAGTTCTTCTTGGAAAGCTGCCAGCACCTTATCCACTTCCTTCCCGTACTGTACAATATTATTACCTTCCCGCATCTCCATGGAAAGGATGATAGCCTTCTTTCCGTTATTCATTATATAACTGTCAGGCTCGGGATATTCACGGACAATGCGTGCTATGTCTTTCAGACGGATTATATTCCCGTCACCATCCGCCAGGATAATCTGGTCGGCTATCTCTTTTTCAGAAGCATAGGTGTTAGAGAAATGGATTGGAATATCGAGGTCTTCACTTTTCAACGAGCCTCCCGATGTGGTAAATCCTTGTGCGAAAAGTGTTGTCATCAACATTCGGGTATCCAGCTTGTAAGCCGTCAGTTTATCCCTGTCGAGATAGACACTGATTTGTTCCTTTTGTATGCCGTAACGGCGCAGATTTGAAACAGACTCAATACGACGGAGGCGATCTTCCAGTGATTCCAGATAATCCTCCAGTTCACGGTATGTTTTATCTTCCGATTCAAGCGTAATCAACAAAGCGGAGGTATCACCGAAGTCGTCGTTCGCAATGACAGCCAGGACACCCGAAGGCAATTGCGATTTGAAGTTCTGCAAACCCAGCTTAATCTTTGACCAGACTTCGTCCTTATTATTCACTTCATCGTTCAGTTCCACCATGATATACACCATTCCGTCACGCGACATGGAATATGTTTTCTTCTTCTTTATCTCCTTAAAAGTATAAAGATAGCGTTCCAAAGGCTTTGCCAGTTGTTCCTCCACCTCGGCAGAAGTCGCCCCGGGATAAACACCCACGACAACACCCTGGCGGATGGTAAATTCCGGAAACTCCTGCTTCGGCATATTTACCAAGCCATAAATTCCCAGACCGACCAAGACGATCAGCACCAATAAGGTGATCTGGTAATAATGCATGGCCCATTCTATAATTCCCTGCTGTCTTTTCATAAGGCTTTCACTTTCATATCCTCACTTACCTTCTGATAACCGTCTGTTATGACAAGGTCACCTTCGCTCAGTCCGTCCGTTATCTGTACGCCATTGTCGGTCAACTCTCCGATACGAACCGTTACCGCTTTGGCCTTTCCGTCACGCAGGCACCAGACATACCGTTCGCCGGTGTGCGATAATTGTATCACATTATTAGGCAACGAGATGGTAGTAACCCTGTCCTTATCTTCCACTCTCACCCGGCAAACCATTCCCGGCAATAACGCTCCATCCCTATTATCCAGCTTTATCCTGGCTTCATAGGTATGGGATACCGGATTAGCGGTAATGCCTTTCTCTGTAACCATGCCTTCAAACAGCCGACCTCCCAAAGCAGCAACGGTTATAGCCGCTTTCCGGTGGTCGATGAACGGTATTTCTTTTTCCGGTACGGCAATCTTAATATTCACTGTCCCTACATCCAATAAGGTGAAAACCGGTTTACCGGGCTGCACATTCTCGCCTGCCTCTACATTTCTTTTCCCGATTACACCGTCAAAAGGAGCATACAGGCTGGCATCTTCCAGATTCTTCCGGGCGATGCTTTCCATCGACTGTGCCTGTTGCAACTTACTCTGTACTTCCACCCATTTGATTTCCGGGAGACTTTTATTTTCATACAATGTTTTCATACGGTCATAAGCGTCCTGCGCCTGCACCAGGGAAGCGCGGGATGCGTCATACGTATCCTGAAGAGTCGCACGATTCAGCAAAGCCAGAAGCTGCCCTTTATGAACTTTCTGCCCTTCACGGACAAGAATCTCCTGCACATTCCCCATAACCTGGAAACTCAGGGAAGAGGCAGACATTTCCTCCACCGTTCCAACATAATTTTGACCATCAACAAGGCTGCTGCCCATTATTTCAACCACTTTCACCGGTATTACCTTCTCTTCCGTCGGCTTATCCTTTTGGCCGGAACAGCTCATCAACAGAATTATAAACAAAGAGATACCCGCACATTCTACAATCTTCATACCTATCTATTTATTAGTATTTTAAAGAGAAATAAACGATGCAAAAGTGATGAGAATCCTTATTTTATAAAAGGTCAGTTGAGCCGTAGAATTGTTCTATTTTTCGCATTCGTATGCATTCTTTTCCTATATTTGCATATAAATAGAGAAAAGATGAACCAAACAGTTCCCATAATAGATATCTCAAAGGTCGAACATTCATCCAAAATAGACTTCTTTGATGACGATTTCGTTATTTTCGACGATTTGAATGAAATTCCACTGTTCGATTATCCCAGCCGTATTGCAGATGCCGCCGTTTTTGCCATTTGCCAGAAAGGTTCCGTACGAATCAGCATCAATCTGAAAGAATATACAATCGTTCCTAATAACCTGGTAGTTCTCCTGCCGGACCAGATAGTACAGCATTACGAACGCAGTGATGACTTTGCCGGTATTTTTCTGGGAGTATCCAAACAGTTCATCGACGATACAACCCCGGGAATGAAGAATCTTTTATCAGCTTTCTTCTACGTCAGGGACCATCCATGCACTATCCTGACTGAGGAAGAGTTGGATTATCTTTCCGAATATCATCCCATGTTATGGAAAAGGGTTAAGATGAAAGAGCATGTGTACCGGAAAGAGGTTATTCAAAGCCTGTTACTGTCATTATTCTACGATGTCTGCAATATCTTCCGCAAACACCAGCCAGTCGATGATGGCAAAAGGTCCCGCAAAGAAGAGTTGTTCGGATTGTTTATGCAGACGGTTCTGGAAAACTACAAGCAGGAAAGGAGTGTTGCCTTTTATGCCGATAAACTTTGTGTCACAGCCAAATACCTTTCACTCATATCCAAAGAAGTCAGCGGGCAGCCTGCCGGAAACTGGATTGACGAATATGTGATTCTGGAAGCAAAAACATTATTGAAGTCAAGCCAGATGAGCATACAGGAAATAGCCGATAGTTTAAACTTTGCCAACCAGTCTTTCTTCGGAAAATACTTTAAGCATCACACAGGAATATCTCCCAAAGAATACAGAAAACGATAGGGGATAATATCGCCTTTATCCCCCGATTATTACATTTATATCATACGTACTGAAAATATCCTTACAACGCTCCACCGTTTCTTCCGACGGCGTCGCCATCGGATAATGGGCCGGATTATATACCGTCCCCAGCTTTTCATGTTTATTCTTACCAATATCATGATAAAGGAGCAGATTCACCGTTCGATACTGCCAGGGTAAGGAGGAAAGGAATGCGGCCGAACGGGTTATATTTTCTTCATCCGCATTCACACCTTCTATCAGAGGGATACGGATATGAAACGCATGACCGGCTTCCGCCACCATGCGTAAGTTAGACAATATTAATTCATTAGACACTCCGCAGTAAAGTTTATGTTTAACTGTATCCATATGCTTCAGGTCTACCAGAAAAAGCTCGGAATGTTGCATCACCTCCCGGACGATCTCCTCTCCGGCAAACAATGTCGTATCAACGGTACGATGGATACCCAGGTCACCACAACGGCGAAGTAATTCCAGCAACAGATCCGGATGCAACAACGGCTCCCCTCCGCAAAAGGTTACGCCTCCCTCCGACCGATCCATGAATACCGTTTCCTTTTCAATCTCCTTCATCAGGTAATCTACGGAATATTCGGTTCCGGATATCTCCATTGCCAGAGCCGGACAGACCTCCGCACATTTGCCGCACAAATTACAGAGAGCATTGTCGGTGACAATCCCTTCGGGTGTCAATGCCAGTGCCTTTTGCGGACAATTCTCCATACACGTCCGACATCCTATACATTTCTTCTTTGTATAGAGTTTCTGTTTCCGGCTGGATACCCCCTCCGGATTATGACACCAAACACACGACAACGGGCACCCTTTCATAAAGACAGTCGTCCGGATGCCCGGCCCATCGTTTATTGCATAACGCTTAATATCGAATATTAACCCCATCAACTAATTTTCAATTACTAAAAGCTTTCCTGCTCCGTACGGGCAATCACATCTGCCTGCAAGTCAGCATTCATATCATTGAAATAATCACTGTAACCGGCTACACGAACCAACAAGTCACGGTAATCTTCCGGACATTTCTGGGCGGCATACAGCGTTTCCGTATCCACAATATTAAACTGGATATGATGTCCGCCCAAAGCGAAGTAACTGCGAATCAGAGAGGCCAGTTTCGAAATATCTTCCTCCCGCTTCAACAGGCTCGGAAGGAAACGCTGGTTCAGCAATGTTCCGCCACTCTTCACCTGGTCCAGTTTGCCCAATGACTTGATAACGGCAGACGGTCCGTGCGTATCGGCACCATGTGAAGGAGAAGTCCCGTCGGAAATAGCCTTTTCTGCCAGACGGCCGTTCGGGGTCGCTCCCATCACCTTACCGAAATAAACATGACAGGTAGTCGACAGCATATTCAGGTGAAAACACTCCCCTTTCGTATTCGGTTTGCCTTCAATAGCATCATACAAATCATCGAATACTTTGACGGCAATAGCATCGGCATATTCGTCATCATTACCGAAGAAAGGCGTGCGGTTCAGGATTGTCTGGCGCATAACTTCCGCTCCGGCAAAATTGTCAGCCATTGCTTTCAGCATTTCATCCATCGAAAAGCGTTTGTCTTCAAAGACATGTTTCTTCAAGGAGGAGAGACTGTCGGTTATTGTACCCAGCCCCGTACATTGTATATAAGTGGTGTTATAACGCGGTCCGCAGTTGTAATAATCGCGTCCTTTGGCAATACAATCGTCGATAAACAGGGAAAGGAATGTGGCCGGTGCATATTTGGCAAACATCCGGTCGATATAATTGCTTACACGCACCTTCATATCCACAAAATAATGTACTTGTTTCATAAAGGCGGCGTATAAATCATCGTAACCGGCAAAGTCACACGGATTACCGGTTTCCAGTCCTACTTTACGGCCGGATACCGGGTCGACACCATTGTGAAGGGTTACTTCCAGTATCTTCGGGACATTCAGATAGCCGGTCAGCACATAAGCCTCCTTCCCGAAAGCACCCACCTCGATACAACCGCTGCACCCCCCTTCCCGGGCATCATGCAGGGATTTCCCCTGTCGCATCAGTTCCTGGATATACACGTCCGGATTGAACACCGAAGGATAACCGTGTCCCTGGCGAATCACCTTGCATCCGGCCCGCAGAAACCATTCCGGCGTACGGGCACTGATATGAATGGCACTTCCCGGTTGCAGGATATGCAATTCCTCAATCGTTTCAAGCATGATATAAGAAACTTCGCTTACCCCATCACTGCCGTCGGCTTTCACTCCTCCGATATTCAGGTTGGTAAAGTCATTGTAGGTTCCGCTTTCCTTGGCGGTAATACCGACCTTCGACGGTGCCGTATGGTTATTTACCTTGATAAAGAAGCAGGACATCAATTCTTTGGCTTCATCACGGGTAAGGGTTCCCGCAGCTATTTCTTTTTCATAGAAAGGAGCCAGATGCTGGTCGAAATGTCCCGGGTTCATGGCATCCCAGCCGTTCAGTTCGGTAATAGTTCCCAGATGGACAAACCAATACATCTGGATAGCTTCCCAATAAGTACGGGGAGCATGGGCCGGAACCCAACGGCAAACTTCAGCTATCTTACGAAGTTCGGCAGCCCGCACCGGGTCTTTCTCCGCCATCGACATTTCGTCCGCCAGGTCGGCATGACGTTCGGCAAAGAGAATGGCGGCATCGCAGGAGATAGACATGGCGGTAAGTTCCTCCTGTTTATCCGTCGCTTCAGGGTCATTCATGAAATCGAGGTTTGCCAGTTCGCCGGCAATCCGTTCTTTCAGGTCCAGCAAACCGTAACGGTAGACTTTTCCGTCAAGAGCCGTATGTCCCGGAGCACGCTGTTCCATAAATTCGGTAAACATACCGACTTCATAGGCCTCTTTCCATTCTTTCGGGACATGGCTGAAAATACGTTCACGCTGTGTACGGCCTTTCCAGTATGGGATTACTTCGCGTTCATAAGTATCTATATCTTCCTGGCTGATGGTATAACGTTGCAATTCACGGGTATTCAGCACATGCAGGTCTTCCACACTATGGCAGGTCAGTTCGGGAAAAGTAGGAACGGCTTTCGGTGCCGGACCACGCTCCCCCACAATCAGTTCGTCTTTACCTATATAGATGGTCTTTTGTTTGCATATCTCAAGAAAGTTCAATGCTCTCAGGATTGGAACAGGATATTTCCCGTAATTCTCCTTGTAGAAACGGGTTTCGATAAGCGCCCGTTCGATAGACAGGGAAGGTTCAGCCTCAAAAGAAAGCCGGCGTAACCGTTTGATACGGTCGTTCATACCATACCCATTTGCTTCCGCCGCCGGAGCAAAATTGGATGCACTGCGGGGTGCACGCTGAGCTGTTGTTGTACTCATATTGAACACAGTATTTTTTAAGAAATAACTAAGAATAAGAAAATAGTAAACCGTGCCACAGACGGTTCTGTCCGGGAAAGAATGTATTGTTTAAAGATAGAACATCAAACAATTGAAGAGTTTTCTGTAACCTTTTATAATCATATAATATACAAAGATTTATACGAATACCGCAAACATAAATACTTTTCATGAATAAACAAAATAATAGCGTCTGTATTTTTTACTATATTTGCAACATTCGTTTTGTTTTCATGGTTATTCATATAAATATATCTTCATGGAAAATCGTTTTTTAGGACTTATAGAGAACAGCATCAAGGAACATTGGGATCTGCCTGCTTTCTCAGATTATAATGGACACACGTACCATTATAAAGATGTGGCCCGGCGTATCGAAAAATTTCATATAATACTCGAACATGCAGGAATAAAGAAAGGAGACAAAGTAGCTTTGGTCGGACGAAATTCGTCTAACTGGGCCATCTGCTTTTTCGGCATACTGGCGTATGGTGCGGTTGCCGTCCCCATCCTCCACGAGTTTAAGCCGGATAATATCCATCATATCGTAAACCATTCGGGGGCAAAGGCTGTACTGGCCGGAGCCAACAATTGGGAGAATATGAACGAGCAGATGATGCCCGATGTCAAACTGTTCATGATGCTGGACAATTTCTCCATCATCAAGAGCAAGAACAAGGAAGTACGGATGGTGCGCGACAGGATTAACGAGTATTTCGGAAAGAAATATCCCCGCTCCTTCACAACTGCCGATGTTAAATATCATGTCGAACAACCGGAAGAACTGGCTGTATTGAACTATACTTCGGGGACGACCAGCTTCTCCAAAGGGGTTATGATTCCTTTCCGCAGCTTATGGAGCAATACGCAGTTTGCTTACGACAACCTGCCGTTTATCCATCCGGGAGACAGTGTGGTCTGCATGTTGCCGATGGCACATATGTATGGCCTGGCTTTCGAGATTCTGAATTGTGTGAACAAAGGATGCCATGTGCATTTCCTTACCCGTACACCGAGCCCGAAGATTATCGCCGAAGCATTTGCCCGTGTGAAACCGGCATTGATACTCGCCGTACCTCTTATCATCGAGAAAATCGTCAAGAACAAGATATTCCCGGAACTGGAAAAGCCGCTCATCAAATTACTGCTGAAAGTCCCCTACCTCGACCAGAAAGTACTCGACACCATCGCAAAGAAGTTGAACGATTCTTTCGGAGGTAAATTCGGCGAAGTGGTAATCGGTGGCGCCGCCCTGAACAAAGAGGTGGAAGAATTTCTCCGCTCCATCAAGTTCCGGTATACCGTCGGTTATGGAATGACGGAATGTGGTCCGTTGGTGGCATACGAACAATGGGATACGTTCAGACAAGGTTCTGTCGGCCGCATTGTCGACCGTATGGAAGCACGTATCGACTCTGCCGACCCGGTTAACGAAGTAGGCGAAATCCTGGTCCGCGGCATGAACGTCATGTTGGGATATTACAAGAATCCGGAAGCGACCAAAGCGGTCATGATGCCCGACGGCTGGATGCGTACCGGCGACCTGGGAACAATAGACTCCGACGGTTTCCTCTATATCCGCGGACGTAGCAAATCCATGATTCTGGGACCAAGCGGGCAGAACATCTATCCGGAAGAAATAGAAGACCGCCTGAACAACATGCTTTATGTTTCCGAATCGTTGATAATCTCGCAAGGCGGCAAATTGGTTGCCCTGATCTATCCGGATTGGGAACTGGTTGACAAAGCAGGCATCCAACATTCCGAAATAGAAAAGCTGATGCAACAAAACATTGACCAGCTCAATACAGAGATACCGGGCTACAGCAAAGTAACCTGCTTCAAGTTGTATCAGGAAGAGTTCGAAAAGACACCGAAGCGCAGTATCAAACGGTATTTATACCAGCCGGCAGAAGAAAATTAATTTAACTCCAGGCGGCATCACAATGCCGCTTTTTTAATCCTACAACTTATATTTCAAAACATAACGGGGTGACGCTGAATATATAATCGGCGTCACCCCCTTTTATGACAGCGAAACGTGTCTCGTCCTGATTTTGGTTGATTTTACAGTAAGATCAGGGCAGATATTATTTATCCCTTAATATACTTACCTTTATAACAAAGCCCATGACTCGCTAACCGTTCGACCCAGGTGAAACTATCATTCGACCTTGGTCAACCTTATATTTGCCCTAGGTCGAATGATAGTTTTCCCCAGGTCAAATGGTTAATTAGATATTACTTTGTATATAAAGGTCTATTTATTAAGCAATAGAAAATAATAAACTTACAAATAAAGATCACATAGCTTTTAGTTTTAACTTAATTTACTTAGAATCAGCCATAAAAAGAAGGAGCTATCTATAAAAAGCGGTGACGCCGGATTTATTTACCGGCGTCACCGCTTTTCGTTTATTTATCAACAGATTAACTTATTCGCAATCTTTGTGACGCTGATTTTCTAAAATAATTGGTAATCTGACTTATCAGCATTTAATGCTCAACTCACGCAATACATCACGTATCTTCTCGAAGGTCGTGATACGTGTCGGCACCAATGGCAGACGCAGCTTGTTTTCAATGAAGCCCATTGCATTCAGCATACTCTTCGCTCCGGCAGGATTACCGTCTACAAACAGTAATTCGAATAATTCAGTGAAACGATGATGGATAGTACGGGCATGATCGTAATCGCCGGCCAACGCCAAACGAACCATCCGGCTAAATTCACGGGGGAAAGCATTACCGATAACAGAAATAACACCGATCGCACCTAATGTAATCAATGGGAAGGTGATACCGTCATCACCGGAAATAACATTAAAATTCGCCGGTTTATTCTTAATGATGTCATCCATCTGGGTGATATTACCGGAAGCCTCTTTCACAGCGACTACATTCTTAAACTCACGTGCAATACGGAGTGTTGTAGCAGCAGTCATATTTACACCTGTTCTTCCCGGTACATTATATAATACGATAGGAAGTTTGGTAGCTTCGGCAATAGCTTTGTAATGCTGATAGATTCCTTCCTGGGAAGGTTTATTATAATAAGGTACGACAGACAGGATAGCGTCGATACCATCAAAATTATCGTTCTTTAATTTCTCAACAATCGTGCGGGTGCAGTTACCGCCAACACCTAAAACGATAGGAATACGGCCGTTAACCTTAGTTACAACGAGGCTGATAATTTTCTTTTTTTCTTCTTCAGTGAGGGTTGGTGTTTCCGCAGTAGTTCCTAACACTACCAAATAATCGGTTCCGTTCTGCACCTGGTAGTCTACCAGTTTGCTCAACGCATCATAGTCCACACTTTCGTCGTCTTTAAAGGGAGTGATCAACGCCACACCCATTCCTTTTAAATTTATGTCTGCCATGGGGAAAATATTCCTTTTTTGTTATTTAGCACTGCAAAAATAACGAAATTATATCATTTGGAACGGATTGTCTGCAAATAAAATAAGATATGTTCGAATAAATGCTTTATATCAGCGTTTTCTGTCATTGAAATTGTGAGATCATATAAATCCAGTTCACTGTTTTTTGCTCCGACTTTTAAGGTTCCGGGATGCTTCAACAACAAATATTGCATGACATAATTATTACCTTGGGTAAGGTCGATTAGTATATCTGCATTACATGAACAAAACTTCTTTTGGATTTCATCCGTTGGCATATACCACATATCCAGATCGGTCTTGGCATGGACAACCATATACGACGGATTCATCTCTGGCAACGTTTCGCCGGACACATAGACGCAAACATTGACATTCTTATTCAACGTACGTAATGTTTTGAGGCAAGGCTCAACGACATCACGGTCTTCGGCATTAAACAACACCAGGATATGGCGGGCGTCTTTCAGGGTGCAGAAGTTACTCTGACGCTTTCCGGACTGCCTAGCCAATGCCTTTACTTTCTTATGGATAAAATGGTTCGTCAGTCTCATTCTGCCAACATGTTTAAGAATTCAGTTTCATTTATAATCTTCACTCCCAGCTTTGCTGCTTTTTCAAGTTTGGCCGGACCCATGTTTTCTCCGGCAAGGATGTAATCTGTTTTGCCGGAGACGGAACCACTGTTCTTTCCGCCATGCTGTTCGATCATGGCTTTATATTCGTCACGTGAATGTTGAGTAAATGTACCGCTAATCACGATTGTCAATCCTTTCAGTTTATCGGAACGGTTTGCCAGCACTTCTTCGGCTACCGTCATTTGCAATCCGTATTTTTGCAGGCGGGCTACGAGGATACGGTTGTTTTCGTCGGCAAAATAGTCTACAACACTACGGGCAATACGTTCGCCAATCTCATCCACTTCCGTCAATGTCTCCAAGGAAGCCTCCTGTAATTGTTGCATCGAATGGAATGCAGACGCCAGGCGTTTTGCCACAGTCTCGCCGACATAACGGATACCCAACCCAAACAACACCCGTTCAAACGATACCTGTTTGGACTCTTCAAGGCTCGCCATCAGGTTGCGGGCGCTTTTCTCCGCCCAACGTTCCAGACGCAATAAGTCCGGCATCTCCAAGGTATACAGATCGGCAACGTTTTTTACCAGACCGGCTTCATACAAGTCTTCTACCGTTTCCGGACCGATATTTATATTCATGGCGCGGCGGGTAACGAAATGTTCGATACGGCCTTTTATCTGCGGTGGACAACCAGCTTCATTCGGACAATAATGGGCCGCCTCCCCTTCCGGGCGATACAAAGGCGTACCGCATTCAGGGCAAGTCTTGATAAAAGTAACCTTCGCACCCAACAACATCGAACGGGAGTCGACATCGACACCAACGATCTTAGGAATGATCTCTCCGCCTTTTTCTACATATACATTATCTCCCAGATGCAAATCCAACCCTTCAATAATATCTGCGTTATGCAGAGAGGCACGCTTGACGGTCGTCCCAGCCAGCAATACCGGTTCCAAGTTGGCAACCGGAGTAACTGCCCCTGTGCGCCCTACCTGGAAAGAGACTGAGTTGAGACGTGTTACCGCCCGCTCTGCCTGAAATTTATAAGCAATAGCCCAACGGGGACTCTTGGCGGTGAATCCCAGATTCTTCTGCTGGCGCAGTGAATTTACTTTCAATACGATGCCATCAGTAGCCACCGGCAAGTTCTTCCGTTCCACATCCCAATAAGCGATATAGTCAAAAATATCCTGCAAGCTGTCGCATTTACGGATGACATCAGGTATTTTAAATCCCCAGGTACGAGCAATCTGTAGATTTTCGTAATGAGCGTCGGCAGGAAGGCCTTCACCCAGTAAATAATAAAAATAAGCATCCAGCTTACGTGAAGCCACAACAGACGGATTCTGTTGTTTCAACGTGCCTGAAGCAGCATTACGAGGATTGGCAAAAAGCGGTTCTTCCTGCTCTTCACGTTCCTTGTTCAGACGGTCGAATTCTGCCCAGGGCAATAGTATTTCACCCCGTATCTCAAAGTTTTCCGGATAGTTATCACCCCGTAGCTTCAACGGGACAGAACGGATTGTCTTTACATTAGCCGTCACATCATCGCCACGGGTTCCGTCGCCACGGGTCACGGCACGGACCAAGCGTCCGTTCTCATAAATCAACGAAATGGAAGTCCCGTCATATTTCAACTCGGCAACAATCTCGAAAGGCTCGTTCAAAGCACGTTCCGTCCGCTCATAGAAATCACGTATTTCTTCTTCGGAATAGGTATTTCCCAAAGAAAGCATCGGATACTGGTGGACTACCTGTTCAAATTCCTTCGACAAGTCGCTTCCCACCCGCTGCGTCGGTGAATGCGGATCGGCAAATTCGGGATGAGCTTCCTCCAATGCCTGTAATTCTTTCATCTTCTCATCAAACTCACGGTCTGATATCGTCGGTGTGGAAAGTACATAATAATTATAATTATGCTGTTCCAACTCATCACGCAGTGCTTTTATCTTTGCCTCCACCATTATAATTGAAAATTAATATACCAGTTTTACATTATCAATCCAGAACGTATTGCCGGGAGAACCGATATAGGCGCCTCCATGGCTGGAAGTAAACTGTAAAACCATGTGTGTAGGTTCGTCTCCTTCCTCTGCCCAGCCGATCTCCTTTACCGGGACACTATTGCCCTGGCTGTTCGTTGCATAACGTTCCTCAACCTGTATGCACATATATGGTTTGTAATCCGCATGGTCGGATATATTGCCATACATAATCGGATAAGTAGCGTCGTTCACCCAACCATCTGTCGATGAGACATAACGTTGAACCATCGTTCCTACCCTTTTAGCATATATATTACCTTCCTTATCTTCCCAGCGTTTCTGCAAAAACAAAATCGCTGCGATAGAATCCTGCCCGGCCACTTTCGACTTACGGCTGAATCCTGTACTGCGGATACGGTCTTTTTCGGGTGCTGCCTTTACCTTATAATCGAAACGGATTGCCGTCGGTTTCTTTGTAAAAGGGACACCGCTGTTCAGCATAGCCTGGGGATTCTTTGTCCCTTTGATCGGTTCATGAACCGAACCCAGGAAGACAGAACCGGCCGCAACCACTTCGATGTCGACCAGGCCAAAAACCTTTACACTTTCCATACATGTTTCCAGGCGGGCACACCAGCCATCTCCTCTCTTTTCCGGAAATACAGATGTATTCGTCTTCACTACTCCGGCCACTTTCGCCATCACATTGGAATTTGCCCACGGAGAACCTCCCCGGTTGTGATAAGCGGTATTGCCGACAATCGTATCCGTCGGTCCCACCTCATAGAGATGCTTCTTATTTCCACCTATAATTCCAGACTCCTGGATTTCACGGACAACCCATTGATCCATATCACCAAACGCAAAAGGCACAACCTTCTCCTGTCCGGCGATAGTCGATAACTGACTGCCCGCAAACAAAAATAACAATATATTCTTTATATAATTCATAAGCTTTGCTTAAAAGTTGAAAGAATATCATAAAGAATATCCCCACTCCTTGAGAGCCATTCCCCAGTTCTCTTCAACGATCTGTATCGTACGGTCGTCGTATCTGTACTGGTTCTTTTTATATCCCTTCTTCTTTCCCAGATATTTCTCTATCTCGGCTTTAGACGATTCAAATCCCGGCAGGTTTAATTTGCGATAAATATCTTCGGTCATCGCAAAAGCATCCTGTTCGAAATCTTCGAATTTTACTTCTATCAGGTTCCCTTCAGGAATAAGCCCTTTCTGCTCTTCAAATTTGTAGAACAAGCGGCGATATACTTCAATAAGATTGCTTTCAATCTGTTCATTAGTGATATCTTGCAAACGAAGCGGTTGTATCGTATTTGTAAAGAAACTGCGTGTACTCTCAAATACGGTATAAGGATTACGCTTCAAATAAATGAATTTGGCATTCGGAAACATTTCCAACAACGTTTTCACACGTCCGGTATGCGGCGGGTTCTTACTCAGGAATTGTGAGCCATGTGTATTCCAAAGCGATATTTTAACAAGTTTCAGGAAGGTTTCCTTAAACACTTTCAATTCGTGCTCGGTCGTATTGTCGAACAACAGATACCGGTCGCAATATTCCAGCATGTGTTTCGGGAAAAACCAAAAATTATAATAAGTATACGGCATCATGTTTGCCAAAGCAAACTCTTCTTCCTGCGGAAGGTCGACCTTCAGTTCCATGTTGTCGGTCGGACGTTTGTCGGGCATCAGGAATGACATATTCTTCTTAAAGAAAGGTTGTCCCCAAAGCATCAAATTCGGGAACACCGTCTGATACGTGGTGTTGTATCCGAAATGCTTGTCGCACGAAAATACATTGTGTACGAATGTCGTACCGCTACGCCAATGGCCCAGTATGAACACCGGGTCCATCTCCAACGGCTTATCCGCTATTTTACGATAACGGGCATCTTCTAAAGGTTGCAGTAAACTAAGCAGGCGGCATACCGATTTTGTCAGATAATACTTGTTTCGAAAACCTTTGTCGATCGTTTTATCGGCTGTCACAGCCTTGAACGTTTTCCAGTCCGCTCCCACCAATGTATTGATTGGTAGCTTATCGAATTCCATCAACCCCATAAATTTTATTGTTTTTCAGTTATACATTTCACAGGAACACCCTGGCGTCCTAATTCTTCACATACCGTACGAATCGCCTCGTAATGTTCTTCGCCTATTCCGAGTTCCGGCAGGTTCAATACAGCCAGAGCATCCTCTGTCACCATATCTTTGGCATCCACCCGGTCGATAATC
This sequence comes from Parabacteroides caeci, assembly GCF_023656795.1. Lineage (NCBI taxonomy): Bacteria > Pseudomonadati > Bacteroidota > Bacteroidia > Bacteroidales > Tannerellaceae > Parabacteroides > Parabacteroides caeci. Next base: position 232,986 of record NZ_JAMOKT010000001.1, on the reverse strand, counting down.
ATTCCGACAGCCGACGTGTTGTTGGTAATCGGATCGATCAGGATAAAGGCTCCCGTCTGTTTATTCTTCTGATAAGGGTCAAAAAACAGTTCTTTTCCAGTCGTAAAGACAACACGGGCGATCTCATTCAGTTTCATCGGCAGGCTATCGGCTGTCAACTGTCCGTTCTCTACCGACAACTGCTCCATTGTATTGACATTCACCTTATAACGGATACTGTCCACACGGGCACGTGTCAGATTAGTTGTATGCTTGATATAGAACTGTTTGGACATATCCATCGGTTCTTCATCCATCCAGACCAACATCGATTCGAAGTTACGGTCTTCCATCGGCAGATTATCCGGATGTACCAGCATTTCGCCACGGGAAACGTCGATTTCGTCTTCCAGGGTAATGGTAACGCACTGGGGAGGGAAAGCATAATCCAATTCGCCATCGTAAGTAACGATACTTTTCACTTTCGATGTTTTGCATGAAGGCAAAGCCATCACCGTATCTCCTTTACGGATGATACCGCTGGATACCTTACCGCAGAAGCCGCGGAAGTCCAGGTTCGGACGCAATACATATTGTACCGGATAACGAAAATCTTCGAAATTACGATCCTGATCGATTGGCACTGTTTCCAGGAAATCTAACAGAGACGGTCCCTCATACCAGGGAGTACGATCGCTCTTATCCACCACATTATCACCATCCAAAGCCGAAAGCGGGATATAAGTGATATCCGGAATATTCAAGGATTTCACGAACGCCTTATAATCAGCGACAATCTTATCGAATATTTGTTTGTCGAAGTCGACCAGGTCCATTTTATTCACAGCCAGTACCACATGTTTGATACCCAGCAAAGAAACCAGATAAGTGTGGCGGCGGGTCTGTGTAATTACACCGGTACGGGCATCCACCAGGATAATAGCCAGGTTGGCAGTCGAACCGCCGGTTATCATGTTACGGGTATATTGTTCATGTCCCGGAGTATCGGCGATGATAAATTTGCGGTTGTTCGTACTGAAGTAACGATAAGCCACGTCTATCGTAATACCTTGTTCACGTTCGGCCTTCAAGCCGTCAAGCAATAAGGCATAATCGATATGGTCGCCGGCATTTCCCATACGTTTACTGTCACGTTCAAGGGCATCCAGCTGGTCTTCATATATCTTTTTACTGTCGAACAACAGACGTCCGATTAAGGTCGATTTACCGTCATCTACCGAACCTGCCGTCAGGAAACGAAGCAAATCTTTCTGTTCGTCCCTGTCCAGAAATTCTTTTATATTTAATGTTGCCATAATTTAATTGAAAATGGAGAATTGAAAATTGAAAATTAGAAATAACCCTCTCGTTTCTTCTGTTCCATGCTGGCATCCTGGTCAAAGTCGATTACACGAGTGGTACGTTCGCTTTTGGTGGTTGTCATCATCTCTTCCACGATCTTTTCGATTGTATCGGCATCGCTGTCTACCGCTCCGGTCAAAGGCCAGCAGCCGAGTGTACGGAAACGGACCATACGCATTTTGATTTGGTCGCGATACTGTTCCGGCAAACGGTCGTCGTCAGCCATAATCAGATTACCGTCGAGTTCAACGATAGGGCGTTCCTTGGCATAGTATAAAGGAACGATTGGAATATTCTCCAGGCGGATATACTGCCAGATATCCAGTTCAGTCCAGTTGGATAACGGAAAGACACGGATACTTTCACCTTTATGGACACGGGCATTGTAAATGTCCCATAATTCCGGACGCTGGTTCTTCGGGTCCCATTGATGGAACTTGTCGCGGAACGAATAAATACGTTCTTTGGCACGACTCTTTTCCTCGTCACGGCGGGCACCACCGAAAGCGGCATCAAACTTGTATTTGTCGAGGGCATGCAACAATGCCTGTGTTTTCATCAGGTCGGTATGTACCTTACTTCCATGCGTAAAAGGTCCTACACCGGCATGAAATGCTTCCATATTTGATTCAACGATCAGGTTCCATCCGAACTTTTTTGCATATTCATCACGAAACTGAACCATTTCCTTAAACTTCCATTTGGAATCAATATGCATCAAAGGAAACGGCACTTTTCCCGGAGCAAAGGCTTTTTCTGCCAACCGGACCATCACCGATGAGTCTTTACCGATAGAATAAAGCATCACAGGATTTTCAAATTCAGCAGCAACCTCCCGTATGATATGGATAGATTCTGCTTCCAGCTCCTGTAGATGGCTTAATTTGTAATCTGACATAGTTTATATTTGTTATATTTATTGTTTCAATGTTTATCAAAATTGAACTATCCTGTCATCAACCTCACTTGACTATTACAGGTCTATTTACCGTCTGCTTTAGCTGACGGACTAGTAAAGAATCTATCTCTTTGGACTTTAGTCCCATTTCTTAAAGCTTTCTATCTGAGAAAAATGTGGCTAAAGCCAAAAAAAGAACCTGCTTATAAACCGTCAGCTAAAGCAGACGGCAAATGAACCTGTAACAGATGAGTCACTTTGACAGTTGGATAGCTCAATTTTTTCTATACTTTCACTTTAGGCAATATCAATTCCAATAATTTATTTACCGACTCTTCGAGGCTCAACACCGAGGTATCCAACGACAAAGCCGGATGCTCCGGTGCTTCGAATGGGGCCGAAACACCTGTAAAATCTTTAATCTCTCCCTTGCGGGCTTTTGCATACAATCCTTTTACGTCGCGTCGCTCACATTCTTCGATCGGCGTATTCACATAAATTTCCAGGAAATTATCTTTTCCGATAATCGTAGAAGCCATCTCCCTTAACTCATTGTTCGGACTGATAAAAGCCGCTATAGTTATAACACCAGTGTCAATAAATAGTTTGCTTACTTCCGCGATACGACGGATATTCTCCACCCGGTCTTCCGCAGAAAATCCCAAATTGTTATTGATACCGCTACGGATATTGTCGCCATCCAGAATACGGCATAACAAACCGCGCTTATGCAACTCACGCTCCAAAGCAATGGCAATCGTACTTTTACCGGAACCGCTCAGCCCGGTAAACCATACCATCACACTACGTTGTTTCAAAAGCGCCTCTTTATCCTCTCTTCCCAACATACGGTCGAAAATAGGATATATATTATTCGGCTGTGTATTATTCATTTTATTTCTTATTGCCTTTTATATTAAAATTCCCAGATCATCGGTATCACGAACACGGAAATCAAAAACGTAATCAGGTTCAACGGCAATCCCACACGGACAAAATCCGTAAACTTATAACTACCGATACCTTGTACGATCAGATTTGTCTGATAACCGATCGGAGAACTGAAACTGGCCGACGCCGCCATACAAATCACCACAAAGAATGGCGTCGGGTTTACTCCCAACTGTGTAGCGACCGACAACGCTATCGGAAAACTCAAGGCAGCCGCCGCATTGTTCGTTATCAGTTCGGTAAAAATATTTGTTATGATAAAAATGATGGCAAGCAGAGCATACGGTCCGAGATTGTCGGCCATACTGATAATATAGCTGGCTACCAAGGCTGCAAAGCCTGAATTTTCCATCGCCTTACTGATAGCAAACGCACAAGCGATTGTAATCAGAATATCCCAGGATATATATTTGGTATATTTCTTCGGTGGAAATATCTTCGTCCAAGCCATAATAATAGTAGTGATGCAAACGAAAAAGAACATATCCAGACGCATACCCGGAATGGCTTCTTTCACGGCCGGCAATTCGCCGACTGTAGCCCCTACAATCATAAAGATAAGTAACCCCAGTGCCAGCCAACGTTTCTTTTTCGATACCGGTTCAGTATTTTCATTACCATTGGCAAGCATCAGGAAGACACTCGATTCTCCCCAAGTCGGAATAAACGAATCATCGGCCCAAAGCACCAAGGTATCACCTTCATGCAAAGTAACCTTGTCCAGATCATGGGTGAAACGTTCTCCCCCACTTTTCACTTCCTTTACGATAGCACCATAATGGCGGGCAAAATTAAACTCTCCCAAAGTCTTATTGATACCGGGAAAACGAGAACCCAACACAGCTTCCACCCGATGCAGGTTTCCCTGACTCTCTTCTTCCCCTTCATCCACATAATTATCCTGACGGGAATCGGGCAATAACTTATTGGAGAATGCAAACAGATACAGGATACCGGCTATGGCAATAAAAATGCCGACTTTTCCGAGTTCAAACATAGTGAACCCCTCGTAGCCGGCTTCAATAACCATACCATGAACAACCAGGTTGGTGGAGGTTCCGATCAGCGTACAAATACCGCCTAATATGGTTACGTAAGAAAGTGGTATAAGAAATTTGGTAGCCGGAAGTTTTACCGACTCAGCCCACCGTTTGATGATCGGGGCAAAAATAACTACTACCGGAGTATTATTAAGAAAGGCTGAAATAAATGCAATGGGAGGTAACATCCGGACCTGGGCCTTTAAAACGGTAGTTTTTCCTTCCGGAAGCAGTTTCTTGATAACTTGCCCGAGCGCCCCGCTCTGCCGGATTCCTTCACTCACAAGAAAGAGCATGCCGACGGTTATCATACCTTTGTTACTGAATCCCTCCAACATTTCTTTTGGAGACAATATTCCTACGACCAGGAATAATACTACAACAGTCAGTAATACCATTCCCGGTCGCATCCTATCCCATATCAATGCCGCAACCATTCCGGCCAGGGCTAGCAATACAAATAATATTTCGAAGTTCATCGCGTTCCTAATCTGTCTAAATTTCTCAGATAAGGTGCAAATGTAATAAGAAAATTAACGTTATTCGTACGCAAAAACCCTATTTTAATCCTTTTGACCAAAATAATCAGCAAATGGAAGAAAGAGGTTTGACGATAAACCAAGGGTTATGCAAATCCTTCTTATTGTATTTCAACGGAGTTCGGCCATCTATGTGGAATACGTCACATCCGGACCCTCTTGCGATAGCATGACCGGCAGCAGTGTCCCATTCCATTGTCGGTGCAAAACGGGGATAAATATCTGCACTTCCTTCTGCCACCAGACAGATTTTCAGGCTACTACCACTACTGATCAAGGTAACAGGCTGTCCTTGTTTCCGCAGATTCTCTATAAAATCGGTCGTCTCCGGACTCTGATGCGAACGGGAAGCGACAACGACAATACCCTGATGTCCCATAGATACAGGCAGTCGCGTAGCCTTTTGCATAATCTCATCCATAGAAGGTTGCAGGTCACAATCTGCAATCAACTTATAAGCTCCTACAGAGTCGGCCGAGAAATAGAGTTCTTTCCGCACCGGCACATAAATAACTCCCAATACAGGGACTCCCTTTTGAATCAAAGCGATATTTACAGTAAACTCACCGTTCTTTTTAATAAACTCCTTGGTTCCGTCCAACGGATCAACCAGCCAGAAAGTTTCCCAGGCAGCCCGTTCAGCATGCGGAATATCCTTCCCTTCCTCGCTCAATATCGGATACGGGGTCACGGAAAGGACATTCATTATCAGCTTATGAGCAGCTTTGTCTGCTTTCGTCAGCGGAGAATTATCAGCTTTGCGTTCAATTTCAAAATCAGATGCAGGATCTGTATAAATATCCATGATAGCTTTACCGGCATCTATCGCTGCCCGGATAGCAATGTAAAGATAGTTCGAATAGTTCATCATCACTCATATCTATTAGGTTGTGAATATACAAATATACTATTTTTTTCGAACAAAACGCAGCTGAAGTGATTTATTTCAAGCGGTCTTACCTATTAAGACATAAATGGCGTCTTTTTGACCTGATGCAAAACTCCTTTTTATGTATCCAATCTGATTAAATTATACTTCTGACTACCGATACCGATTGCTTCTGCATGTTCAAGTGTATGAATGCCGTGGCGCGACTCCATCCGTTCGATCAAGTGACTGCGTCCTTCGTCAGGTGAACTATACACCATGTCCACACAGGCTTTATCCAACGCTACCGGATCCAGTGAGGCCAGGATACCGATATCTGCCATTTGAGGATCTTCCGGATGCGAATCGCAATCGCAATCCACCGATAAATTATTCATCACACTGATATAAAGTATTTTATCACCACAATGATCTACTACCGCTTTAGCCGCTTCAGCCATCGATTCCAGAAAAATATCCTGTTCAGGCAATTGTCCCCACATCTCTCCCGCATTCCTGGTTTTACCGGCTGAGTGTATCCACGCCTTTCCGGAAGCCGAAGCAATACCGATAGATATATTCTTTATCGCTCCGCCGAAGCCGCCCATGGCATGTCCCTTGAAATGGGATAGAACAACCGTAAAATCATAATTGGTGTAATGGGAACCTACAATATCCTCTGTTAGATGCTTTCCCCCTTTCACTGGCAGACTGATCTCCCCTTCCGAGTCCATGATATCGACATCTGCAATAGCTGTAAAACCATGATCTGCCGCTGCTTTCAGGTGGGCTTCCGTATTAGAACGTCCGCCGGCATAAGCAGTATTACATTCAATGATAGTACCGTTTACTTTCCGCACCAGATCGCTGATAAGTGCCGGTTGCAGGAAATTATGCCCGCCGGGTTCTCCCGTACTCAGTTTCACGGCAACTTTACCTGAGGCTGAACGCCCGAGTGCTTCATAGATCCGCAGCAAACTAGCCGGAGAAATATCTGTTAACATATAAACTGCCGCTGCTTCACCTGACGGATTATTTGTTGTTCCTCCATTTTCTCCGGGTTCTTCTCCCTGCCCGTTATTGGTGGAACATGCAGCTAACGGAACCAAATTGGATGCCAATAAAACACCTCCGGCTGCTACCGATGCTTTAATAAAACCACGCCTTGTAATCTGTGATACCTTCTTTTTTTCACCCATAATCTATACATTTTTATTCTGTTACAAATATATTCGGATGTAACCTATTATATTGTATACACATTACGGATAAATATACCCGGATTACAGTTTTTCGATCAAGTTCAAATCAAACAAAGCAGATGAACTGGAAACAAAGAGAATTTGTCGTTTTTTATTAGCTTTGTCAAAAATATTTATAAAATGCCTGTTATACCGACACATAAAGTAATCCAACAATCCGATTTCGGGATATTCCTGAAAGAAATATCCCCTGTTCTTTCCCAGGAAACGATTGTGCATGCCCATCGGGATGATTATTATATATTTGGTATGGTGGATAGTGGGAACTGCCGCATCAATATCGACTTTAAAGAGTATCTGTTATCAGGAGGCAAAATGATGTGCATCCAGCCGGGACAAATTCATCATGTTGTAAAATCAAGCGACATAGAAGCATTTCTCCTTTTTGTAGATAGTGTATTTGTAGCCCCATCGGATAAGCATATCATCGCCGAATACGCATTGTCTCCCATTCCTTTTCAGGTAAACGACATGCAACAATCTGAATTAAAGCAAATTTTCAATATCATTGCCCGCAGGATAGGTAATCCAGAAAATGAGGATTCAAAGCGCATCATACAAAATCTAGCATGTGCTTCCATAGGAATAATTACGGAAGCTGTACGAAATACCATCCGGCAACAACCTAAAAACAGAAGGCATATTGAAATTACTTTAGCATTCAAAGAGCTTTTGGCAAAAGAGCATCCTATAAATAAATCTCCATCCCACTATGCGTCCTTATTGCACATTTCTTCTGTCTATTTGAACGAGGTTATCAAAAACATAACAGGAGAAAGCACTAGCAAATACATTCAAAACGAGCTCATATTGAGGGCAAAACGAATGTTAGTCCATACCACTTTGAATATACAGGAGATAGCTCTTGACCTGGGATTTGACGATTATGCCTATTTCTCCCGCTTGTTCACGAAAATAACCGGGATGAATCCTACTTCCTACAGAAAAAAATACCTTGAATAGTACAATATTTACCTCGCGTTGTCTATTCTCCCGCTTTTCTATAAGTCGTTATTTTGTATCAAAAAAACGATGAACAGAAAAAGAATTATTTATCTTACGGATTTAGTATTAGTGCCTCTCTTTCTTCTTACTTTATATACAGGCATCATGCTGCATATTGCAAGTCATGGCAGCAATCATGATATCTGGCATAACTGGGCGATATTCCACGTTATTATCAGCTTGCTATTTAGCGTATTCGGGATTATGCATGTCAAACATCATTGGGGATGGTACAAGGGATTAAAAACAAAAGGCATCAAAGGTAAAAATAAGGTCGTCTTATTATTATCTTTCACCTTTATCCTTGTTATTATAACAGGAATATTGTTATTATGTATAGAAGGTGCAAATTCTTCAACCGGGCTATTACATTATAAAGCAGGTCTTATGGCTGGAGTTTTAGGAGTTCTGCATATCGTGAAACGATGGCGCTTTCTAATTATCAAGAAAAAAGTTTCCTGATTGGTGCCAGTATTTCATGTTATGACGGATTAAATCCGAAAAGAAATAAATCCATATAAACAAATATCAGATATGAAGAGTTTTATATTAACTACCGCTTTACTATTGACAAGCGTGATAGCAATGGCACAAGTTACAAGGAGTGATCAACTTTCAAAAAAAACAGACATGAATACAAACGATAAGACTCCCTCGGAAAAGAAATTCGAAAAGCCGGACGACGTAACACTACGTTCAAAACTCACAGCAGAACAGTATGCAGTAACACAACAGAATGCAACGGAACGGGCATTCAAGAATGAATACTGGAACGAAAACCGGGAAGGCATCTACGTAGATATCACCACCGGCGAGCCATTATTCATTTCGACGGATAAATTCGACTCCGGCTGTGGATGGCCCAGCTTTTCAAAGCCGATAGATAAAAGTTTGATTATGGAAAAAACAGATAAGTCTCATGGCATGAACCGGACGGAGGTACGCAGCAAAACTGGAGACGCACACCTGGGACATGTGTTCAATGACGGCCCTATCGCCAAAGGAGGATTACGTTATTGTATCAACAGTGCCTCCCTGAAATTTATACCAAAGGCAAAGATGAAAGAGGAAGGATATGCCGATTATATACCACTGCTCGAAAAGAAATAAAACGAATTATATCATTAATAATTAAATAATACAGTATATTCGCAAAAGAATAAAATCAAGTAAATATGGAAAAAGCGAATATCACGCTATACACAGTCATTGGCGACCCCGGCCGCATCGTAACAGCCATCCGGGAGCATTTTAAAGAAATGACAAAAGAGTTCACACCGGAAAACGGAAATATCCTCCTGACCCTTGCAGACGATTCAACGATCTCCTTCAATATCAATCACCGGCAGGACAAGCCTGACTTCATCGCCTCCCATACAGCCGGGATGGCAAACTATTTTTCTTCAGCAGAGACTCCGCTGGTCGAACTGAAGGAGAACGTTTTACAGCAAATCCGCGTATTCAACTGCGTGACTGGCATCACTTTCGACATCGACGACAATGAAGACCGCACCAGCTATATCATCAACGGCCTTTTCGCCATTGCGAACGATGTAAACGGCTTCCTGCTCTATCCCAGCATGCAGATATATACCCAGGAAGGCAAATTGCTATTCTCTATCAAAGGCGAAAGCCAGTTGACAGAATTTATCCCGGTTGCCAATGCCGACCTGCTGGACGGAAACCGCCCCCAAGAATCACCTGCCGATATGAAAAGACGCCTGCGCTCAAACGCCCTGCTCAAAGCAAGAAACATTCCTTATATGGAGCAACTGCCCTGTGAAGTCCTGGAAAGCGAAGTGCAGATGAGAAGCCGTGAAGAAATGGTGGAACGGGCAGCCGCCTTGTTTGCTGTTGCCGTCTATTCGGAAGTCATCCTCTCGGAAGATGCGGACCGCGAAAAAGCCCTCTTCTATTTCAACAAGATGAACGATTTGTATGGCGTCAAATCTTACCTTACGAAAAAAGAAACAGCCTATATCAATGACCCCAAACCCGAACGGCAAACCTGTATCCAGTTCGTATGGCGTTATGAATGCTGCGCCGTGCTGCTTTGGGCGGCAGGTGTTGTCGACGACCTCTCCCATCCGTCCGAGATTGTCGATGTGCCCGTCCTGGCTGCTATTTTCTGGCAACATAAAGGATTGCAGGACATATTGTCCAAAGGCTATTCGCGTCCGGAAAAGGAAATACTGGATGAAGCAGACCTTACATTGCGTTACGACTGGGCCTGTGTGGATGCACGCATTCATGGGCAAAAAGCTCCGACCGGAATCGACGGCGGAATCGTGATAGAACGCCATTATGCCTTTAACTGGATTATCGGAGCGAATAACGGTGCCGATTGGGATCACATACAGCCGAATACATAATTCGGCTGCTCTATCAATCAAACTCCTATATGTTATGAATAAAATTAAAACAGGATTAGCCGCCTACGGAATGTCAGGACAGGTATTTCATGCCCCGTTTATCAGCACGAATCCGCATTTCGAACTGACGGCTATCACCGAACGAAGCAAAAACCTGGCCTGCGAACGGTATCCGCAAACCCGCATCGTCCGCAGCTTCGACGAATTGCTGGAAGTGGATGGCCTGGAACTGGTCGTAGTCAACACTCCCGACAGTTCCCATTATGAATATGCCCGTCGCGCACTTGAAGCCGGAAAACATGTCATTGTAGAAAAACCTTTCACCCAAACGGTAGAGGAAGCCAATGAACTGGTCGCCCTCGCCGCCGGAAAAGGATTGACATTGAGTGTTTATCAGAACCGCCGCTGGGACAGCGATTTCCTGACCGTTAAGGAAATACTCGCTAAAAACCTGCTCGGACGCCTGGTCGAGTTCGAATTGACCTTCCCCCGTTTCCGCAATTTCATCAAGCAGGGCACCTGGAAAGAAACAGGCGAAGCCGGCGGAGGCATGACTTACAATCTGGGAGCACATGTAATAGACCAGGCCGTGCAACTGTTCGGTATGCCGCAGGCCATCTTTGCCGACATCGCCACCTTGCGCGATAACGGAATGGTAGACGATTATTTCATCATCCATCTCCTGAAACCCTCCAAAGCCCCTGAGGTAAGAATCACCCTGAAAGCCAGCTACCTGATGTGCGAGCGTGAGCCGCGTTTCACCTTGCACGGCACGAAAGGCTCTTTCGTCAAATACGGCCTCGACCGCCAGGAAGAGGACCTGACAAACGGCTTGATGCCCGACTCCCCTCATTGGGGTGAAGAGGATTCCTCCATCTGGGGTCTCCTGCATACCGAAAAGAATACTATAAATGTACGCGAACGATATCCGAGCCTCTCGGGCAATTACGGTGCTTTCTACGAAAACATTTACCAGCATGTCCGTAACGGAGCCGCTTTAGAAAGCGATGCCCGCGAAGTGGTAGACGTTATCCGCCTGATTGAAGCGGCCTGGGAAAGCAGCCGGACAAAATCAGTTCAGAACTTATAACCCAATCCGATAAGCAAACGGGAGAAACAAATATTGCGCTATTCTTTGATGATTTTATTCTTCTTCCGGTACTCAGTCGTACTCAATCCGGTGGCATTTTTGAAAAAGCGGCTGAAGGTGGCCTGGTCTTCAAAACCCAGCATCAGGGCAATCTCTTTGGAGCTTTTGGATGAATAGAGCAGCAGGCGCTCCGCCTCTGCTTGCACCCGGTTGTGGATTACGCGGATGGCCGAAGGTTGTTGGTAGGTAGACAGCAGGTTAGCCAGCGTCTTGGGCGACTTATTCAGCATATCGGCATATTCCTGCACCTGTTTCTTTTCTTTGAAATGGGTATCGACCAGGACATAGAACTTGCGAATCGTCTCAAACTGCATCCCGTTTTCCTTCCTTACGCCCTGCCTGTTTTCTGCGATACGCGTACATAATATAATAAAGCGTTTCAACAGCACGCGGAGCATTTCGTCCTGCAAATGGTCGCGGCTTTCAAATTCTTCACGCATAATCCCGGTCAGCGTCGCGATTTTCCGCCGCTCCTCACCGGACAAATCAAAGATAACGACATGCGAGGAACCGTGAAACAGCAACCCGTTGCACGAAACCTCATGGTCGTTGCCGTAAATACAATAAAAATTACTGTTGAACAACAAAGACAGATACTCGCCGTCCACCCGTACAAAGTCCACATGGTGCAGATGGGACAAGGTGAGCAACTGACCTTCTTTCAATACGACCGGTTGGTGGTCGACATCCAGTTCCAGTTGACCGGACAAAACCCATATAAACTTATACAAGGTTTTATCCTTCAGCAAAGCCTTGTTTTCATGTAAGGAGTCTGATAAAATGACTTTTCCTTTAATCTTTGTGTTCTCAAATAATAAATCTATCGTATTCATATGCTTAGTGTTATCTCCATTCCGTCGGAATCTCCCCCGTATGCCTGCGGAACCAACGTGAGAAAGTGTCGTGGTTGGCAAATCCCAGCATCGTTGCAATCTGCGAAGGACGCAGACGGGTTTTCGATAACAGGTCTTTTGCTTCCAGCAATACGAACTCACTAATCCACTCGGCCGCAGAGATACCGGCTCCTTGCTTACATCGGATATTCAATTCTTGCGAAGTGATTCCTAATTTCTCTGCGTAAAAGTACGCAGGAGAATGGTGATATCTACTAATTAATGTCGCAAATCGTTGGAAAAAGAGTGAATTTTCTGTTTTCGGCGTGTCAGACACTGCTTTTCCCTGTTGTAAATTTATAATCAGAGCTCTCAGGAGAGATTCGACCACCTTCGCACGCATCTCTTTCATCTGTTCTATTTGCGATTCGACAAGGCGCAGATAGATTTTTGTCTCCTCGATTTCGTCGGAAGGAATATCGCGGTACACGAGGCGCTGGCGGTTAATCAACAGCTCTTCGGACACATAAACAATTATTCCGGAAAACCGGGTGCTGGGAAAGGCTTCGACCGCCGTCACGTCGTCGCTGGCAGCGAGTAAAAGTTGTCCGGCCGATACATCGTATGTATGGTGCAAGGCTTTACAGGTAAAAGTTCCTCCGGTACAGATTACGGCCAGGGTACCCGAGTCCAGAGGCAGCAATTTATAGTCTTCACCCTCTTTTACATATAGGATTCTCAGCGAACTTTCGAGCTTCAGTTCCGGTGTTGATACGGAATTATACAAATCAACAGGTAAGATTCTTTCTGCTTTCATCATCATGTCTTTTTGTCTGTAATTTAATTTCCGGGTAAACATAAAAAGGTGTCTTTTAGTTTATTATGTTGGGTGATTTTATCTTTAGTTAAAAAAATAAGACATATTCCGCAAACCAAATCTTTTATCAGTATCGCCTAAAAGTCTTTTGATCATATATCCAATGATTCTTTTGTTAGAGGTAGGTGTAAATAAATTTAGAGGTAGGTCTATTTTCATTTAGAGGTAGGTCTAAATCGATTTACACCTACCTCTAAATAAAAAAACATTAGCTCTTTTCATTCTTTTTATCCTAAACAAAAAAGAATCGTTATAGAGAGTTATCTTGATTTTTATTCGGTTCGCATACAATGCAACGATTATTTTATGTATGTTTGTCACATAAAGATCGTTGCAATGAAACAAACGAATACAATTCTAGCAATCATTCTGTTGGTGGTATTGGCAGGGTGTGGAGAAAACAAACAGTCAACCGATGATTTAATCACCGTCGACGTATCGAAAAGCTATCCTAAAAAGGAACTGATTCTTCAGGATTTTATGGATGTGGAATACATTGCGCTTGAAACCACCGACGAGTTTCTTACACAAGGTCTGGTAAAAGATGTAGGAAAAAAATGCTTACTGGTGACAAACAGGAATAACGACGGGGATATTTTTATTTTTGACAGAAAAACAGGCAAAGGAGTAAGAAAGATAAACCGGCAAGGGCCAGGAGCGGAAGAATATACAAGGATTAACGAGATTATTCTCGATGAAAGCAATGGCGAAATATTCGTAAAGTCGCCGGGCAATAAAATCCTGGTGTACGACCTTTACGGAAAATTCAAACGGTGTCTGAACCTGGACTGGGAAGTTTCATCTGTTTTTGATTACGACAAAAATAATTTAATTTGCTATGATATGTCAGATTATCATAATAAAGGAAAGGACAGAAGCAAAGCATACCATGTTATTCTATCCAAACAGGATGGAAGCATCACACGGGAGATTTTTATCCCTTTTAAAACGATTAACTCACCGATAGTGACCGATGGGAGTAACTTTGTGGCAAGTTATTCTTACCAAATACGCCTGAGCCACGGTCAATGGACACTCATGGACGCATCAGCCGACACATTGTATAACTACGCACCGGATGGAACATTAACCCCCTTTATCGTAAGAACTCCCTCTGCGCATAACATGCAGCCCGAAGTTTTTCTTTATATGGGTATTCATACCGACCGTTATTATTTTATGGAAACCGTTAAAAATGTATTCAATTTTGAAAAGGGTAACGGATTCTATACGGATGAACTGGTGTACGACAAGGAAGAAAAAAGCCTGTATCAAGTTGCCGTATACAATAATGACTATGCAGAAAAAAGAACCGTGGCTATGATTGCGAAATCAATTAATTGCGAAATCAATTAATCGCGAAATCGAAAACGTCACCAGTCTAAATGCCTCCCCTCTCGTTGAGATTTACAAGAAAGACCAACTGAAAGAGGGCAAATTGAAAGAAATAACCTCGAGGTTGGATGAAGAAGATAATCCGGTAATTATGCTTGTAAAACAAAAGAAATGAAAACATATCCACGTACAAACGACTTTCAGACTATCTACCTGAACACAGTCATTACAAACCCCAATATCCTTGTCGGCGACTATACGATATACAACGATTTTGTCAACGATCCGACCCAGTTCGAGAAGAACAACGTTTTATATCATTATCCGATCAATAAAGACCGACTGATAATCGGCAAGTTTTGTTCCATCGCCTGTGGAGCGAAATTCCTTTTCAACAGTGCCAACCATACATTAGATTCCCTGTCTAATTATACATTTCCCCTATTCTTCGAAGAGTGGGACCTGGATAAAAAAGACGTCGCCTCTGCCTGGGACAACAAAGGCGACATCGTCGTCGGCAACGATGTATGGATAGGTTATGAGGCTGTAATCATGGCAGGCGTACATATCGGAGACGGGGCTGTCATAGCAGCACGGGCAGTCGTCACCAAAGACGTCCCTCCTTATACCATCGTAGGCGGAACGCCGGCCAGGGAAATACGCAAACGCTTCGACGAAGAAACAATCGCCCGGTTGCTGGAATTACAATGGTGGGACTGGCCCACCGAAAAGATACGCCGTTCTTTACCTTGATATCATGGGGAAAAACCTCGACTCGTTGTCCGACCTATAGTTTTTGCGACAGATGCTATTCCAGCTCCTTCGCATAAATATGGATAGTCTGTAATGCGTTTAGGATGGTAGCCGGAATCATTTCCCGGCATTCTATCCTCAATACCTTCTCCCAATTCTCCAAGTCCACATGCCATTTGTCGATTTGGGGGAATTGGACGAAAAGCGTTTCGATACGCTTTATATCTTGTTTATTTCTTACGGATGTCCGGAAAATCAAAATATACTTTTTCATACACATTAATAATAAATTGGTATGCAAAAGTAGGCTCTATTGCAACCCGGAAAAGACTTATTCGACGAATCACGTCATTTCAGATGACGAAACAAGGAAAATAAACTACAAACAAGCCGGAGAAAATAATCAATCTGTTAAAACTAAAATGGAATAATTATATGAGAATCTGTATTGCACAAATTGAACCTATAAAAGGTGATATTCAAAAGAATCTGGGTAAACACCTGAAGTTCATAACGGCAGCATTGGCAAAACGACCGGACCTGATTATGAAATATGTATCAGTATGATCATTTTCCAACCCAACCAGGAAAGAATCACCTATTCAAAACAATATTTATATCCTACTGAAAAAAGGATATTCACACCAGGTACTACCTCATGTGTGATTCCTTTTGGCAAAACAGACATTATTGCTCCCGCCATCTGCTACAAGTTATCCAATAGCGAACACGCGGATTATGCACATAGATACTCAGACCAAGTCTATCGACATGCAACGAGGAGAAATGTTAAAAATGCAACCTTGAGGAAAAATAATAATATTTCCATGCGGTTATTAAAAAATAAATTGTACATTTGCTGGTAAAAAACGTAAATTTTTTCATAGTTAAGGTTTTGGTTAATAAGAGATGGCCCGCTTGTGAAAGCAGACCATCTCGTTTTTTTATACCTACCCATTATTTCCTCGGATCATACCAAAATCCTGAGGGAAAAGATTATACATAAATATTAGCTAGTCTAAATAAAAAGAAACGATCAATCACCTGCTTGGCGGCAGGAAAATAGATACGTGCTATTTGAGCCATATTGGGTCCATATCCAGAGTAATTTCCCGAACTTGAAAACGACAACGGCGCGAGAGTTTGAGAAGGGCCTTTGAGACTTTCTCTGCTGACGTCCCTTTGATCATGGCTATTATTGTTCCCTTCTTCCCTTTTGCCTCCTTGTTGATTAGGATGGTATAGAGTTCACCGGTAGAGAGGGGTTTCATCCAGGCCAACATAGGGTCCTATATTTTTCTCGAATAGAATCCAATCCTGAGCATGAGCAAGTTGCTCCCATTTTCTAAAATCACTCAGATGGTTCTTGTATTATGATTCAAGTTGCTTGGCCTCCATTCCATAATGATCGGCCAACGAACTAATGCTTATTGCACGAGAGTCGATCCAATGCTTTTAAAAAAGACGCAAACTCAACCGATATTTGCGTGCCTTCTGCCACTAACTTCCAATTGCGACTGACATTTAAAAAAGCGAAGATAAGAATATTTTAATCTTTTCCCTCAGGATTTCGGTATGATCCAGTATTTCTGCCAGTAGGCAAATAAAAAACCGCCATAAACACCTAGTTTACAGCGGTTTATTTTATAAAAGTGATCCGCCTGGGGTTCGAACCCAGGACCCCATCCTTAAAAGGGATGTGCTCTACCTGCTGAGCTAGCGAATCATCCGGTGCGTTACTTCTGTAATGCGGGTGCAAAGATAGAAGGTTGTTTTTTATTATGCAAATATTCCAATGACTTTTTTGAATTTTTTTTCATCTAACAAACGAAACACATTGGCTCACTGTACATAACCGGAACCAGATCTTTTCAGGTGTCACCTCCACATATTCGCCATTGACTAATACTGTTACTGGCCATCGTGTATCACTACTCATTTAAAAAGGTGCAAAAAAAGGCTGAAAGGGTATATGAAGAATACAATACCACCATAGATTTTAGAATCTGAAGATATTTATGTAAGTTTGTCCTGGAAAAAAATTACAAAATACATTCTTAAAAATATGGCAGACGACAAGAAAATTATTTTCTCGATGGTAGGCGTGAGCAAGACTTTCCCGCCGCAGAAACAAGTACTGAAAAATATTTATCTGTCTTTCTTTTATGGAGCCAAGATCGGTATCATCGGTCTGAACGGTTCCGGTAAATCTACGTTGCTGAAGATTATAGCCGGCATTGAAAAGGAATATCAGGGAGAAGTGGTCTTCTCACCCGGATATTCGGTAGGTTATCTGGAACAGGACCCGAAACTGGAACCAGGCAAAACCGTAAAGGAGATCGTACAGGAAGGAGTACAGGAAATCGTTGATACATTAAAAGAATACGAAGAGGTAAACGAAAAGTTCGGTGATCCTGAAGTGCTGGAAGACCCGGACAAGATGGATGCGCTGATCGCCCGTCAGGCCGAATTGCAGGATAAGATCGACGCAACCGACGCCTGGAACCTCGACAGCCGCCTGGAGCGTGCAATGGATGCCCTGCGTTGCCCGCCTGAAGACCAGATCGTGGATACGCTGTCCGGAGGTGAGCGCCGTCGTGTAGCTCTTTGCCGTCTGTTGCTTCAACAGCCGGACGTGTTGCTGCTCGATGAGCCGACCAACCACCTGGATGCCGAGTCTATTGACTGGCTGGAACAACATTTGCAGCAGTATGCCGGAACAGTGATCTGCATCACACACGACCGTTACTTCCTCGATCACGTGGCCGGTTGGATTCTTGAACTCGACCGTGGCGAAGGTATTCCCTGGAAAGGCAATTACTCTTCCTGGCTGGATCAGAAGACTAAGAAAATGGCTCAGGAAGAAAAGCAGGCCAGCAAACGCCGCAAGACGTTGGAACGCGAGCTGGAATGGATCAACATGGCTCCGAAAGCTCGCCAAGCTAAAGGTAAAGCTCGTCTGAACTCCTACGAAGCCTTGCTGAATGAAGACCAGAAAGAACGCGAAGCCAAGCTGGAAATCTTTATCCCGAACGGTCCCCGTCTGGGTAACAAGGTGATCGAAGCGCAACATGTAGCCAAGGCATTCGGTGAAAAACTATTGTTCGACGACCTGAACTTCATGCTTCCTCCGAACGGCATCGTGGGTGTGATCGGTCCGAACGGTGCCGGTAAAACAACACTATTCAAGATGATCATGGGCATGGAAAGCATCGACAAAGGTACATTCGAAGTGGGTGAAACCGTAAAAGTAGGTTATGCCGACCAGACACATAAAGACATCGACCCGAATAAAACAGTCTACCAGGTTGTTTCCGGCGGACAGGAATTTATCCGCGTAGGAGGAAAAGAAATCAACTCGCGTGCTTACCTGTCACGTTTCAACTTTGCAGGAGCCGACCAGGAAAAACTTTGCGGCGTCTTGTCAGGTGGAGAACGTAACCGCCTGCACCTTGCCATCACACTGAAAGCCGAAGCCAATGTGCTGTTGCTCGACGAACCGACCAACGACATCGACGTGAACACGCTGCGTGCCCTGGAAGAAGGTCTGGAGAACTTCGCCGGATGCGCCGTTGTCGTTTCGCACGACCGCTGGTTCCTTGACCGTATCTGTACACATATCCTGTCGTTCGAAGGCGATTCGAATGTGGTCTTCTATGAAGGTACTTATTCCGAATACGAAGAATACAAACGCAAGCAGGGTGGCGACACTGAACCGAAGCGTGTACGTTATCGCAAACTTATTGTTGACTAATTACTATTTTATTATTCATAATTCATTTAGAACCATGAAAAAAAGAATGCTCTGCATGGCGGCCATAGCCGCAGCATTTTTGTGCTTCGGAAGCGACGCAAATGCACAGAAGACAACCAAGTTGTTCAACGGAAAAGACCTGTCAAACTGGAACTTTGTCGTTGACAAAAATTCCGTTCCGCCCGAACAGGTTTATTCCGTAAGCGACGGTGTGATCAAGATCAAAGGCCAGCCTTTCGGTTATATGTACACGAAAGAAAAGTACGATAACTACAAGCTGCACGTGGAATGGCGCTGGCCGAACGGTGACCAGAATGCGAACAGCGGTATTTTCCTGCTGATCGCCGATCCGAAGAATCCGTTCCCGAACGGAATAGAATGTAACCTGATGCTGGGTAATGCGGGTGACTTTGTCCTTCTGGGCGGCTCCGACCTGATGCAATACCAGGGCAAGCCAGGTGAACCCCGTCCTGGTTTCCCAGTGGTGAAAAAGAACGCTCCGAGCAGCGAAAAGCCTGCCGGCGAATGGAACGAGGCCAACATCTATGTGAAAGACGGAAAGATCAACGTCTATATCAACGGCGTTTATCAGAACACCGGATGGAACAAGCAGAAAGACGGTTATATCGGCTTGCAGAGCGAAGGTAAGGAAGTGGAGTTCCGCAATGTGACGATCACTCCCTGGTAAAATTATAATAAATCAGATTATCTGATAACACGGAAGGCGGCTACCTGGAGGATTCTAATCTCCGGCAGCCGCCTTTTATAATTTTTTTTCACTTAACCTATCCCGTTTCTTTTTGTTGTATGTAAATCAACAATAAAAATGAACGTCAAAATGAAACGGCACAAAACTTTATACATTTTCCTGCTCTTATTATTCCTGCACACAACGGCAAACGCCCAACTGCAAAAAGTAATCAAGGATATTTTCTCGGCCGATACGACCCTGACACATACCGACTCGTCCGCCATACAAAAGACAGACGCCGCCTTCAAACTGAAAGCCGGACAGATCCAGAAACTGGATTCGTTGCACCAGGAAACGGTTGACAAACTAAAGGACAGCAAACTTCATGAAAATTGGTGGGAAACGGGAAAACACGCCCTCTATTTCATGCTGGTGCTGCTGGGACAATACCTGCTGTTCCGCCTTTCTTCCTGGCTCTACCAAAAAGCAAAAGCACGTATCCAACAACTGAAAGATACCAGGTTAAAACCAATCTCCATCCAGAACTACGAGATACTGGATACGCAAAAGCAGGTCAAACTACTGGTCTTTATGGCAAGCATCGTACGCTACCTGCTGCTTTTCATCCTGCTGGTGCTGACGATCCCGATCCTCTTTTCGATCTTCCCGCAGACTAAAGAGCTCGCCTACAAAATCGCTTATTACATCTGGAATCCGGTAAAAAGCATCCTGGTAGGTATTCTGGATTATATCCCCAACCTGTTTACGATCATCGTGATCTGCCTGGCTATAAAATATATTATCCGTGGAATCCGTTACCTGGCAACGGAAATAGATGCGGGAAGGCTGAAGATTAACGGCTTTTATGCGGATTGGGCGATGCCGACCTATCATATCGTCCGATTCCTGCTGTATGCGTTTATGATCGCTATGATTTATCCTTATTTGCCGGGTGCCAATTCGGGCGTGTTCCAGGGAGTATCGGTCTTTGTCGGGCTGATCGTTTCATTGGGGTCGAGCACGGTGATCGGGAATATTATTGCCGGATTCGTTATCACTTATATGCGTGCTTTCAAACAGGGTGACCGGATTAAACTGAACGATACGGTGGGTAATGTAATCGAAAAGACAGCGTTCGTCACCCGCCTCCGCACGATAAAGAACGAGATTGTAACGATACCGAACTCATTCATTATGTCTTCACAGACGGTCAATTACAGTTCGTCGGCCAGAAGTTACGGGCTTATCATCCATTCCGAAGTGACGATCGGCTATGACACGCCATGGCGTCAGGTACACCAGCTTCTGATCGAGGCAGCCAAGGCAACGCCCGGAGTGATGCCCGAACCGGCTCCTTTCGTCCTCGAAACGTCCCTGAGCGACTTCTACCCCGTTTATCAGATCAACGCTTATATCCAGGAAGCGGACAAGATGACAAGCATCTATTCAGACCTGCATCAGAACATCCAGGACTATTTCGATAAGGCCGGTGTCGAGATCCTGTCGCCCCACTATACGGCGTTCAGGAACGGAAATGCCTCAACGATCCCCAAGGAAAAACCGGCAGCCGATTAAGCCGGCAATCCTTCTAATTGTTGTTCTTTCCATTCCACAAAGCCCGTGCCAAACATGCGGCCTGTCCCCTTCGCAAATCCGGGAACAGGCCGCACATAATCTTATATCCGACTAATTTAGAACGGGACCTCGTTACTACTGCCCTGGTTCAGGAAATCTGCACCGGCAGGCGGTATCGGAGGTAACGAATCGTCACTGTTCATATTCGATGAAAACTCACGTACAGCCACATCTTCATCAATATTCATGAACTTCGCATAATCGCCCTTAAATCGCAGACGCACATCACCCGTCGCACCGTTACGATGCTTGGCAATGATGATCTCCGCCAGACCGACCAGCGAGTTACCGCGTTCATCTTCCGTAATCTTATAATATTCGGGACGATGGATAAAGCAAACCATATCCGCATCCTGCTCGATCGCTCCGGATTCACGAAGGTCGGCCAACTGCGGACGTTTTCCTTCAGCTCCCTGACGGCTTTCCACACCACGGTTCAACTGCGAAAGTGCAATAATCGGGATATTCAGTTCCTTCGCCAACCCTTTCAACGAACGGGAGATGGTACTTACCTCCTGCTCACGGCTACCGAAACTCATACCACTTGCATTCATCAACTGAAGGTAGTCGATGATAATACATCTTACCCCATGTTCACGTACCAGACGGCGTGCCTTTGTACGCAACTCGAACACCGAAAGACTCGGCGTATCATCCACATAAATCGGAGCATCATACAATTCCTTAATCTTGAAGTCAAGCTGCTCCCACTCATAGCTTTCCAGGCGTCCGCTTTTAATCTTCTCACCCGGTATCTCACATACATTCACGATCAGACGGTTTACCAACTGAACGTTACTCATTTCAAGCGAGAACAAGGCAACCGGCACATTATGGTTCACCGCCATATTCTTCGCCATCGAAAGTACAAACGCCGTCTTACCCATCGCAGGACGGGCAGCGATAATGATCAAGTCAGAATTTTGCCACCCCGAAGTGATCTTATCCAACGCATCGAAACCGGTACGCGTACCGCTCAGACCTTCTTTCTGGTTTGCCGCTTTCTGCAACATATCCATCGCATCCTTGATAACCGGATTGATCTGGGTCACGTCTTTCTTTACATTCCGTTGCGAAATCTCAAACAATTTACCTTCGGCCTCCTGCATCAGGTCTTCCACGTCGATCGTCTCATCAAACGCTTTCCCCTGTATCATGGCCGTAAAAGAGATCAACTCCCTTGCCAGATATTTCTGGGCGATGATACGGGCATGATATTCGATATGCGCACTACTGGCAACCTTACTGGTGAGCTGCGAAATATAAAACGGTCCGCCCACCTGATCCAATTCGCCGCGTTTCCTCAGCTGTTCCGTCACGGTCAGCATATCGACCGGACGCTGGCTGGCTGCCAGATCCACAATAGCTGCATAGATCATCTCGTGCGACTTTTCATAGAAGCACTCCGGCTTCAATATCTCACTAATGATCGAATAAGCATCCTTCTCAAGCATCAAGGCACCTAAAACGGCCTCTTCCAACTCGCGTGCCTGTGGTTGTAGACGCCCCATATCAGACACGACCACAGGTTTTTGCTTTCCCCTTCCGGAGTTTCCTCTCCCGGTATTTTTAGTTCCTTCTGCCATTCTATTTTGTAATTTTCGGACACCAAAAAAATAAAAAACGCTCTTACATAAGATGATTTTCAAAGCGTTTTTATATCTTTCAATATATTCCTTGTAAAATTTGTGTAAAGATACTAGCAAACTTTTATTCCGCAAAATGATAGACAAAGAAATACCGGGCAGAGCATTCTACCTGGCTAACAACCCGACAATTTAGATAAAGCATCATAAAAAAAACGCAAACAACATCTAATTTAATCCCTATTAATTGTAGTTCCTATTAAAACATCACCTTCTCGATAAGGCTCTATTTTTCCGGATGCACTATACGAAGAAGGATTGGAAATATTAGCCTGTCCTGTTTTTGGATTTATATAAATAGATATTTTATTTCCAGATTTATTTCCTGCTCTAAAAGTAAGTATAATAGAACCTTTCTTATTCACTTTCTTTTTTAAATCTACTATAAGTCCTTTACTAGTAAAACCACCTATGCCATTATTCCCTGGATAAGGATGAGTATAAGAGCCATTATTTACTTGTAATATTTCCTTCTTTGTTCGTGACCCCATTATTTGTGCCCCGTTTTTCATGGTTTGAAATATATATTTATTCCCTTCAATTATCATAAAATTACAAGATTGATCTAGCCCCCTATAAGATAATTTATTATCATTTTCTTCAGTTAAACGATCAAATTTAATAATCCAGGTACCATTTTCTATTAACTCTTTGACCATTTGTTCACAATTGACATCTTGTCCCAATTTCTCTGAACCTCCTACATTTTCTTGCCCAAAAAGAAATGTGCAGTAAACCAGTAAACAGATACATAACAATATACTTTTCATATATACTTATTTATAGTAATAAATTCTAACTATGCCTTCTTTATTTCCTAATGACCCCGAGCCTGAAATTTGTTTCTCAACCTCTTTAATGTCTGTAATTTTATTATCGTCATCACGTACGATTTGATAAGAAGTCCATTTATCTCCGCAAATAGTACCTGAATCTATTTGAGAAAATGTAAGATCAACATACTGATCATTATACCTATTCGTAACTTCGACTCTTCTAGCAAAATACCATAAGAATTTATCAGCCGATAGTTTAAAAACAAGACGATTCCCAGATATTGCAAAATAATCCGCAAAAGGAAGATTGTATTGAATACTAGTAAACTCTTTAAATGTATAATCAAAATCCAACACATTACTTGGAGATGACACATCAAAATGGACCATATGATATATGGACTGGGATTTAATACTTGTTGTCAGAGCAAATAGTGTAACAACAATAAACATGAATCTAATTCTTTGTGTTTTCATAACTTTGTTTTTTATTATTAGTGGTTGAAACAAATGTATTACAAATCCAAACAGCATAGCACATTTTTTGTTGACAATTTGTTGACAATCAATAAAAAGCTGAATACTAAGCAATTAAGACACAAAATATATCAAACAAAGAAAAACAACATAATACCATAATAATCAATACCTTATAAACTGTCAATAAATTGTCAACAGTTAAATTAGCATATTAAATAATAAATGCATACATTAGTAGCTTTTTGACATAAAAACAACCTTACCCTCCTCTAACGCAGTTAGCGTAAAAATAGCGTATTAAATTTCGGACACTAAAATACGATTTTTATTTGGTATTCATTCCTTTTTTTTACCTTTGCAGCCGTAAAAAGTAATTAACTAATTATGGACGACAGTATTCCGCGAGAAACATTAACAAGTAAAAATTAGCGGACGGGGGTTTCTTATTACCTCTGTTCGTGTTAACAACGAAAGGAGGCAATAATGAAAACATTTCTTTATTGTGAAGCCGGTTTTGTGGAGAAAGACCAGTGGCTTCCTAACAGCTGGGTAAACGTAGAATGCCCTACACCCGAAGACATCCAATACCTTTTAAATCAATTTCACGTACCCGAATCATTCCTGAGCGATATCGCCGATACCGACGAACGTCCGCGTATCGAATACGAAGGAAACTGGCTGCTGACTATCCTGCGTATCCCGGTACAAAGCAAGGAAAGCGGTATTCCCTTCACTACCGTTCCGATCGGCATCATCACCAACAATGAGATTATTATCTCGGTATGTTATCACAAAACCGAGTTATTGCCTGATTTCATCCGTTACAGCCGGCGTAAAGAACTTGTGGTACGTCATAAATACGACCTGATCCTGCGCCTGATCCACTCATCGGCCGTCTGGTTCCTGAAATATCTGAAACAGATTAACAACGAAGTGGCACGTGCCGAAAAAGCCCTGGAAAAGAGTATCCGTAACGAAGACCTCCTGCGGTTGATGAAACTGGAGAAAAGTATGGTTTACTTCAACACTTCCATCCGTGGAAACGAAGTGATGCTCTCGAAGCTGCAAAGCATTTTCCAGGAACCGATGTATATGGATGCGGAACTGTTGGAAGATGTCGAAACAGAGTTAAAACAGGCACACCTCACGGTGAACATTTACAGCGATATCCTTACCGGAACGATGGATGCTTTCGCCTCCATCATCTCCAACAACGTGAATACCATCATGAAGCGCATGACCTCCATCTCTATTATTCTGATGGTACCAACGCTGATTGCCAGCTTCTACGGAATGAATGTGGTCAATTATATTGAAGACGCTCCCCACGGACTTATTGCGATCGTACTTTTATCGATCACCTTATCCGCTTTGGCATTCTTTATTTTCAGAAAGATCAAGTGGTTCTGATAATTACACAAAAACTCATACAAAAAAAGTCCCGGATATCCGGGACTTTTGGGTTTGTTTTGACGGGAAACAAATCGTTCTCCCGAAAAACGAGATATACTTATTTAAGGGTTGCGCCTCCGTCCCCACCCTGATTCCGGACGATCCAGGGTAAAACATTAAAATCCATTTTCAGATAAGCTTCGTATTCATCAGGTTTTTCCGGATCGATCTCCGGTGTACCGGAACCAAGTCCGGAAATATTCGTCACCAACAAACGGTAAATATTATTTCGTACTATCGCAAACTCCATAACTCCCATCTCGTTTTCCTTGTTATTATCCAGATGCCTGATCCAATAATTATAATAGCAATAATAATTGTTACCTTCCGGATCTTTCCGGTAACGTTTCACAAAGAACTTTGCCAGCTCTTCATCAGTCGAATCTTCCGTAATGCCATCCAGTTTAAGTCCGGCATCTTTCATCGCTTTAATACTGTTATAAAATTTATAGTTCGCATAATAAATAACATCAGGCCTTGCACTAGTTGCTTCTTTACCCTCTCCCCAAAGCGTACCGGGAACAAAGCTTGCCTTAAACCGTACCCCGGTCGAATAAGCATTCAACTGTGCCGTTTTAAACATGCAATTCTCCAGACAATAAAAACCGTGGAACGCATCAACCGGAACCGACTGCCAGCTTTCAGCCACAGAGGTCAATGGATAAGCATAATAACTATCCGGATTATCAAACCCTTTCGCTCCGTCTACCGTTTTCGAAAAGAAATAAGGGTCGATCACATAACCGTTATTCGCATTTATCTCTCCGAAATTTCCATTAGCAATAGTATAGGAAGAAGGAGCATTATTTGCTGTCAGCACCGCCGTATGACGAAACGTATAGAACCATCGGCTCAAATTGATATACTGGAATCCGGTCAGACTGATGGAAACATACTCTTTTCCATTTCCATCAACCAGGCTATAATCCTCTTTCGACTGCCCGACCAGAACTTTAGCCATCACACGTTCCAGATTGATAGTCACGATATCCGGTTCCTCCGACGGTAAAATCTCACGAACTGTCACTTTCAGATTTGAATCGGTCGTACCATCATACAAACCGCTGTTATCGGCACGGTTTGTCATCTGCAATGTGCCGTCTTCGGTCAAGACTCCGAAACCATCCTTATAAGTAGACCTATCCACCAGGTTTATAAACTCATTTTCCGTACTGAAAGAACCCGTAACATCTCCATTGGCAATCGTAAAGATATCATACGTACCCGGGTCTATCAACACCCGGTTGGCCGTATATTTCACCACATGCTCGTTTTGATTTCCGGATGAGCTATTTTCCGGTAATTGCGGACCGGCCGTACGTGTTATATTTTCCAGCCGAATCTTTTTATATAAAGCCTTCGTATCTGAATTAAACAGATAGACATTAAGCGACTTCACATTATATTCGTTCGCATTTCCGGTTTCATAAATACCCGAAGTTTCGGCATCTCCGGCTTTAGTTGAAGAACTGTTGGGCACAACAAAAGCAAAACGAACATTTCCTTCTCCTCCATCCACAAAACCGGAATTATCTTCCGGCAAAACATCTGCATCATTAATGCATCCGGCCAGCCCCAAAGCCAGGCATAACAGCCATACTGATTTTACAAAAAGTTTGTTTTTCATACGATAAAAGTATTTAGTAAATAATATTCCAGACTAACTCAATGACGTTTATTATTCTCAAAAAATAATGTCAGATTCATGCCGGCCTCTTCCGAGCCTTCCGCTTTTGCAGACTTCAGCAAACGGATACCCTCATACAAATTTCCGGTCATTAACTCATATACCCCCTTACAGTTCTTATAGGCCAACGTTTCATGAGGTGCCATTTGCAGATATTGTCCGGCAGCCTGCCAGTTTCCCTGTTCGATGGCTGCCGCTGCCACATTCTGGTTGGCTACCGGATGAGCCGGATAAATCCTGACGCTTGTTTCGATCATCTTATAAAACTGTTCCCGTTCATTTTTATAGCTTAATGCAACCATATACAGCTCACGCAAAGAGAGCATCTGAGGGTTCATTTCAGCCACTACACGGGCTTCCTCCAGATTAAAATTCAGCTCTTTCTGATTACGTATATCCGTTGCATCGCTCTCTGGAGAAATATAAGATGCCTTTAATCCTGACAGGCCGGACACTGTCGACGAAGATACGGTCTCCTCCACAACAAGCGGTTTCCCGCTATCCGGAGACAAACCGGATTTCGTCAAACGAACCTCTTCCCTAACATTCTCCCCGGAATGAGTCAACCGGTTCATTTTCAAAAACAACTCAGGTTTACGCATCCAGTTCTCCGCAATAACAGAAGTAGTATAGACTATTTCACAAGGTTCTTTTTCCGACAGTTCCTTTACAAGAAAAAAGTCATCTCCTTTAATTCCTTTTCTCTTATTTAAAACCCGGTTCCGTTCATAAGTACGATGTCTTTTTTTACCATTTAATAAAACCGGAGGCAACTCTTTTTCCTGTCTGTTTTCTTTAATAACCGGAATAAGCGTCAGGGCTTCGTCTGATGCAAAATCATGTGCATTGACCATGTACTTTATCGACACCATTAACGAATCCCCTTCCACAAAACAGGATTGCGATTTTATCTCCACATCGATATCTTTTGCAGATAAAGAATTGCTAATAAAGAATAAGCCCAATAACACGAGCAAATTGATTTTCATATTTATCGTTTTTTTATTGTATAAAGTAGATTAAAGAGAAACCTAACTGAGTCGGACCGACATAATTAGTATGCGCTTTTTCTATCAGAGATGCCCCCTCCTTCCGCCCGTACTTATCATAACTCAAATAAGCATATCCAAACGCAATGCTGGCCTCCAGATTCCACAACGGACTTATCATCCATTGATATCCGTAAGAAACCCCGCCACCAACCAGATTTCCTTGAAAACGATAATCGGACAATATCCCTCCGACATTAAAACGAGCATAATGAGCCTGTATACCGACAAAACTTCCCTGAAAAACATCGCCAAACCATTTCCTGAGCTCCGGCTGTATAAGAAGATGCTTCATCTTTCTGTTATCAGCAAAAGTCCACGGATTATAACTTATAATCGAACTGATAGAATAGGTATCATTACATTTTATCTCCCCACCGATATTCAAAGATGACGTCAAATCATAGAGAACATTACTTTTCACTGCTATATTCTGACAATTCATTTTTTGCAATACACTAATAATCAAAACAATAAACAAAAGGCACTTAGGCTTATAAAACAATAAAATACCTTTATTGCAATAATTCATAATGTTACAAAAAGCAACTTTATAATTTCTTTTTTCTTGCATAACAAATATCATCGTAAATAATTAACACCATATATTCTTCACTTTTTACATTTTCACAAAAAAATAATGACTAGAATAAAGGATCGTTTTTTCTAGTCACTATTTCGAGAGTAAAATTCAATATATGATGATTATTGCAACTTCTTGAAAAACTACATTTATCTATCTGTAATACAGCGAAATAAAAAGATTAAAAATGCTTTGTTTTTCATTTAATATAAAATATATTTGCACAAAATAAATGACTAAAAAAAACGATCGTTTTTTTTAGTCATTGCTTTATAACCTTATGAATATTTCATAAAAAACTCCGTATTTCCCGGTATTATTTTTAGTTGAAACCGGGAAATACAGAGTTAAATATTGAACACGAATAAAACCTATACCGCTATTTTTCCTGATTATTCAGTTTACGGACCAAATCGTCTGCTGTCCGGAATTTTATTGTTGTTCTCGGAGCAAGCATAATTGGTTCCATTGTTTGCGGATTACGAACAGGGCGGGACTTCTGGAGCACGGGAGAAAAAACACCAAGCCCTCCTATCCTCACCTTGTTCTCTGATTTTACTTCATTAAATACAGTATCGATAAATGTATTCAATACCTTTCGTACAGCACTTTGCGTGTACCCTGTCTGTTCTGCAATGGAGTATATCAACTCTCTTTTGTTCATCATATCTTTTACGATTTTTAATTGTTTGTTATGTTTAATCTGTTATTTCAAAAGCATTTCATTGTTATCTAATAATTTGCGTACCAACCGGACCTGTTCCCCAGACAAGCGTAAAGTCCTCAACCCTTTCTCATACTCACTTAGTTTATGAAAATCGGTACCGACATAATCATAATACCCTTCACGGAGCAAATGCTCCGCTACCTGCCGGACCTGTTTACCCTGTAAGCCGGCTAAAGAAAACAGGTTCAGTTGAAATCTATACCCTTTACTTTTCAAATAAGAATAGTCCTCCTGTTTCATATACCCATATCGCTCCGGATGAGCGATAACAGGCGTATAACCATCCAATGCCAGGTCGAACAGGATTGTCAGAAATTTGTCGTGAGCCGACAAACAGGAAGTCTCAACCAAGACCTGCCTGCCGGGAAGTGTAAATAACATTCCCTTCATATATGCCTCAAAACCATCGTCCAGCATATACTCGGCAGCCAGGTGTAACTCTATTTCCGGAGGACAACATTCCTTCAAAATAGCATACTTTGCACACAGGAGTTCCGGTGTATTATTAGGAAACTCCGCCATAATATGGGGAGTCAGAAATATCCGTTTCACACCGACTTCCTTCATTCTCTCTAATGCAGCGATCGAGTCCATCAACGACTCCGATCCACCGTCCACATTAGGAAGCAGATGCGCATGCACATCTGTCATTCCTTCAAGCAATGTGGTACGGATTATGTTTTTCTTTGAGCTAAACCAGGTCAGCATATTGGAAAATAGTTTTTATTTTTTCTTTTCGTTCCCGTAGCCATAACCATAGCCGTAACCGTATCCATAGCCATAACCGTAACCATAACCCGAACGATTATAGCGGACACCATTCAGCACCAGACTCATATTCCTGAATTTACCCTGCCTGTATAGCTTTTCCAGTTCAGGTAACTGCCGGCGGTCCATCAATCCGGCACGCAGGATATAAATGGTCAGGTCGGCTACACGGTTTACAATCGCTGCATCGGCCACCAAACCGGCAGGCACATTATCCAGAATGATATAATCATACCGTTTCTTCAACTCCTCGATCAAAGCTTCCAAACGATCGCTCAATAAAAGCTCGGAAGGATTGGGAGGCACAGGGCCGGTATGGATAATATCCAGGTTTGTGGCAAGTTCCTCTTTTTTTATGATAGAGTTGATGTCATCCACTTTTCCGGATAAATAGTTTGTTATTCCCATGTTAGTGGAACCACTAACATGGCCGCTAAGGGTACCCTTACGAATATCGAGATCGACCAGTATCACTTTTTTTCGGGTCAGGGCAAAACTCATGGCCAGATTCATCGATACAAATGTCTTTCCTGCATTCGGATTGAAAGAAGTAAACATCACCACTTTCATATCCTTCGCTTTCACACGCATGAAATCCATATTCGTACGGACAATACGGAACGCCTCCGAAATACTGTCGCGCCCATTTTCACGCACGACTATTTCATCTTTATTCTTCTTGTCACGCAAAGGAATCTCTCCCAGGAACGGGATCGATACGGCATCTTCCACATCCTTACGTGTACGCACAGTCGTATTCATGACCATCTGCAACCAGATGATACCTGCCGGAATAGCCAATCCCAACACTACTGCTGCCAATAAGATCATCATCGATTTCGGTGCCACCGGACTCCGGCTTCCCTGCGCCGCATCGATCACACGGGCATTACTTTCGGTAATCACCTGCGACAAAGCATTCTCTTCCCGCTTATTCAACAAGTAGAGATACAACTCTTCCTTGATCTTCTGCTGACGTTCGACAGACAACACATATTTCTGTTGTGTCGGCACAGCCGAAATACGGCGGCTGGTCTGGGCTTCCCGTTCTCTGATATTCTTTATCTTGATATTCAGACCGACAATCAGGTTGTCGATAGCCCGGATAATCGTCTGCTTCATCGCACTAAGCGAATTATTCAGGTCCATCACCACCGGGTTCTTGTTACTGCTATTACCTATCAGTTTATCACGTTTTAGCAACAAGTTGTTGTATTCGCTGATTTGCCCTTCTATATTCACATCGGCAATCCCGGTGTTGGCAGGTATCAGGTCCGAACTCTTATGAGGGTCTGTCAGGTAATCGCGTATATATTTCGCCAAAGTCACCTGATTCTCCAGTCCAAGTCCTTCTTTGCTATACTGGCTACTCTCCTGAAGGTACATTCCCGTTTCCGAACTGATGTCCGTCAGCTGGTTTTCCCGTTTATACGTTTCGATATCGGCATCCACACTACCCAACTCCTCTTCAATAATGATCAAACGGTCATTAATAAAGTTGGAGGTGTTCACCGTTACCTGGTTCTTATCGTTTATCGCGTCTTCGTTATACACGGCAATCAACATATTCAGAACATCTTCGGCACGCGGTATGGATACGTCCTGCAACGTCAGGTTGATGATCGTCGCCGTCTTACTGGCCAACGCCACCTGAAGGGAATTGCTATAAGTCAAAGCGATCTCCTCCCTGTTCCGCTTACTTATAGTTACCGCCTTCCCGAAATATTTATCCGCATAATACAACGTAGGGGTCACCACCAGTTTACCCACCGGAGTAGAGACCGTATCGTTCAATGCCACTTTCAAGCTCTTAGCCTCATTCGTCGAGAAACCGGACAACAAAATCTCTCCGGCCGACAAAGGTGTCGCTACCAAGGAAAAAGACTGCGAAGCCTCCGCTTCCGGGAACCGTACGGCTATCGGCGATTGCGTATACAACTCTTCCGTCCGCAACCCGTCCTTTATCGTATAGCTGATATCCAGATTCAACCGTTCAGCCACTACCGACATCAGACGCTTCGACTTGAAGACCAACACTTCGTTGTCCACATTACTTTTTACATTGAACATATTCAGCTCTTCGAAAGCTGCCGACTCGCTGAGCCCTCCTCCCTTGCTATTGTCTTTTATCAGTACCGATGCCGTACGTGTATAGACTTTAGGAGCCCATTTCAGATACAGAACAGCGACTCCGGCACAAACCAGGACAGACAAAACGAACCAATACCAGTTGGCCAACACAATATGGAAAAGGTCACTCAGGTTCAGTTCGTTTTCTTCTCTTCGCAAGTTGATTGTTTCTTGTTCAGAATTCATTTGTAATCCGATTATTTAAAGATTAATACCGCAATCGTAGTCAGCAAGGAGATAACAGAAACCCAGACTCCGATCGAATTATTCTGGTTGATGCTGCTCTGACCCGATTTCGCTTTATTCGGTTCCACATAGACAATATCGTTCTGTTGCAGGTAGTAACAAGGAGAATTAAAAATATCCGCCGAACGCAAGTCATGGAACAGGATTGTACGTTTTCCGTTATTTTCGCGAATCACCCCTACCCGGTCACGACGTCCGTAGATTGTCAGGTCACCTGCCATACTCAAAGCCTCCAACAATGTGATACGGTCGCCGGAGATAGTAAAGCTACCCGGACGTCCGACTTCACCCATCACGGAAATTTTGAAGTTCAGGAACTGTACCGTCACAATCGGATCCTTAATCAAATCGCCTTCGATCAGCTTGTTTTTGATCAGTTCGGTCAACTGCATACGAGTCAAGCCTTCCACATGGATTTCTCCCAAGATGGGAAAGTCGATGTTTCCGTTCGTATCCACCAGATACCCTAAAACACGTTGCTGTCCGCCAGTGTTAGAACCCAACTGATAACTTACCATCGGCATATTGAAAGGCAATGCCAGTTCCGGGTCGCGACTGTTCACCATAATAGCCAGCAAGTCGTCACCATGGATAATCACCTCATACTTTTGTTCGATCTCCTGTTGTTTCAACGGAACGACATCCTGCAAATAGATAATTTTTTTAGTCGATGTGCAGGCGGTAAAAAATACCGCCATACACACGACCAAATAGGCCACATACTTCTTAAACATAGTTACTTACAATATTAATTATGCTCAGGTTTCATGTTTCCCTGTTCTTTCTCGATGTTCTGCGATACCGTTCCATACTGTTCGACAACAATGCTTTCCACGCCACGGTTAGTCTTAACACGAATCGTATATCTTATTACCGCCTGCTTATAAGTGACAGTCATCTTCATGTCGCCACTTACCGCCATACTCTTTGACATTGCGATTTCGGAAACACCTTCACTAGCCAAAACATTCCTTAAAGCAGCCATCAGCATTGCTTCAACATCACCCGTCACTCCTTTACTTTTAGATACGACTTTCCAACCTTCTTTCGCCTTAACGGAAAAGTCTTTCGATACAGCCGTTGTTTTTCCAAGGTTGTCCACTTCTTCAGACAAGAGGGTTTCACTATTCGGTTCGGCCGACAAATCTGTAACCACTCTCAACTCGTGTACAGAAAAGCCATCCAACTGCAGGACATAAGATTTATCCGAATCATCATAAATAACTTCTGCATTATCCGTTCCGTTCACATAATGTTTCACTTCCGTGAAATAAACATCATTATCGGCTTCCAGCGCCTTTACCCTTATTTCCAATGGCTTTTCAAACTTGACACCGTCCGGTTGGCAATCAAAGCTAGATAACGCCAATGCAGAAGATGTTGTTTGCGGAGTAGAAGTCGACACCGCCTTATCGGCCACCTCTTTCAACTTTTTATCAGCAGCCGGAACAAATGACGTGATTGCTATATCCGTTTCTTTTTCCACTGCGCCGGCAGGAACAAACGCTTCGGTATTTTGCGTAACAACCAGCAAAGCGTCTTTCTCAGGAGTTACTTTGACTGATTCAGCCTGCTTAGTCAGTATCTGCGAGTAAAATACGGTGGTACCTTTTTCTGCTTTGCTATCCACTGTCACTTCATTTTTAATCGTGATGTATCCGTCTTTGGCAAAGCTCAGTTCAAAAGAACCTTTCTTATCCACCTCGATTTGGTAAGCACCTGAAGCATCCGTTTTTGCCGACACCTTTCCGGCAGATACGGAAACATCCGCCAACGCATTTGTTCCGTCCGTTACCTTACCGGTAATAAAATAGGCTTCTTTTTCCAATGGGTTTTCTACTACTTCGGGAACCGGTTCCACTTCATCTTTTTTACATGAGTTGAAGGACAATCCCCCCACCATCAACGTTGCAGCCAACAGGCTCAACGACCAGAAATTAGTT
Source organism: Parabacteroides caeci (assembly GCF_023656795.1). NCBI lineage: Bacteria > Pseudomonadati > Bacteroidota > Bacteroidia > Bacteroidales > Tannerellaceae > Parabacteroides > Parabacteroides caeci. Next base: position 198,195 of record NZ_JAMOKT010000001.1, on the reverse strand, counting down.
GTTTTCATACTAAAAATGAATTAATTAACATTTATTATTTGTTGATAATATGTTTATGGAAAAGCTGTTATTTCAATTCTTATCAGGTTTGAACTATCTTGTCCCCGTGCTTGACACGGGGCCGCAGAAGAACCAGCAGTATCAAAAGATACATATAGGATACGGTCTGTGCCTTTGCGATCCCGTGTCAAGCACGGGAACAGGATAGCTCAATTATTCCTAAATTGGCACATTGGCATATTACCACATTGGCTCATTATTTTCTATACAGGAAATTATTTTGTAACAATTCTCAGAATCTCCTTCTTTATAAAATCCGGAGCATCATATCCCCGGCTACCGTTTTCGTCGGGACGGACTTCGTAGCTGTAACCTAACAACTCGTCGCCATACGAACCGCCATGACGTGCCCTGTATTCATGGGCAAAATATTCAGGTAACCGGAAACGGACGGCTCTACGTTTCCCCCGCTTCGTTCCCGGAATCGGGAGAGCAAAATGGAAACCACCATTCATCTCACCATCGGTAAACAGGCCATATACCCCGACCGTCACCTCACCGAAATGACGACGGCAATCCAGCCGAGCTCCCATATCGCCATACACCAGCCGCACGGCCGCCAGGTCTATCTGCAAACCATAATGCGGTTCGTTATACCGTCCCCAGACGGAACCCGACACCCTTCTCCAGGTCGACACCACCCATTCCCCGCCATAGCAGGTACTCGACCCGGTCAGGCCGACATTCGCACCCACCAACCACCGTCCCCGAGCCGGTTGATAACGGAGGGCGGCATCCACTCCCATCCGGTTGCCTGTAAAGTTTCCGGCCGTAAGCCGTCCCAACACACCACCCGGCAGACGAAATTCCTGCCGCAGCGTAATCACTCCCGGACGTATATATTTACGGAAATCAGTCATATTCGTATAAACCGGCAACACGACCTGCCCCGTCAGCACCGCCCCTTTCCAAAGGTCCATCCGGATAGCCGGAGAAAAATTGACCGCTACCCCATATAATTTATCGAGCCATGAATTCTGTAAGAACAGCTCCGGATACAACACCACATCTATCCGTCCCGCCATCTTATTCCGGCGTTCTTTCCCTTTCAAGCGCCGCATCGCCTCGTCCGTATCATAGCTCACCTCCAATGCCGCCGTCTGCCGGGGCAATGTCAACAGCAATCGCGGCATACGGTCGTCCAACACCACCAGCTCATACGCTGTTGCCTGTTCCGTCTCCGGCAGGCTGCGCAGGGCTTCAATCACAGCCGCCAGTCCGCGATACGTCCCCCGGTATATATTATCTTCATAGGCTATCGTACAAACCGAATCGGTCTGTGCCACCCGTATCTCTTCCATGCCGAGCGAAAGCAAAGTTTGTTCAGCCGCTTCTACAACCTGTCTTCCCGCCGGTTGTTGCCCCAGTACCCCTGCAACCATTCCCCAGCCCATCAGGCAAACCATTCCCAAACGATTCCCTCTCATTGACGGCCTCCTTTCTTTTTGAACAATACCAGTTCATACCGTATCCCGCCCGACACCGCTTTCAGGTCGTAACAAAACAGGTGTACCGTAAAATGATTGAAAAGACGCACGCAACCACCCATATTCACCGCATTGCCGTCGTACTCCGCCATCAAGGAAAGCGGACGGCAGAAGGCGGGCGAATAACTCATCCCACCAAAGACTCCGTCACGAACAGCATGCTTACGGAACGGGATATTCCATCCGAATGTAAACGCCAGGTCATGACCGCCAGACTGAAAATGCTTTGTCGCTACCCCATACACCGACGAGAAATAACGATTGCCGGTCTCCCCGCTAAACGTATTCAGTTGCCCGGTCGTCAATGCGTCACTACTCCCCACGACCACCGACGGCCAATATCGTCCTTCTTTCAACGGACGTATCCTGAGCGACACCGAACGGTCCTGATTCCATTTACCCGTTTTAAGTTTCATCAACGTACAGCGATAACCGACCTCCAGGCAAGGCAGAAAAGTCACATTCAGGAAATAATTCCCGGAATTATAATCCCAGAAATCAGGAAGCATCTGCTCCGGCAGATAATTCGCCCCCACCATAAACGTTCCGTCTACCTGCATATCTGCCGTCGGAATATTCAATAACCCCGTCACCCCCATCGAGTGTTGAGCGTATAAGGATGAGCCGCCCAGCAAAAAGCCCGCAGCCAAAACAAATAGAAAACATTTCATTTATTCGGATATTATAAGAAACTGTTCATTATTAAACCGCCCCCGGCCTGTCCAGCCACACCGAAACGTGGCGCAGTTGTTCCCGGCGTTCCGCCAGCTTTATAACCAGTTCGTGCCGCAACTCTTCATGGTCTTCCTGCACTACCTGACGGACCAGCCGGGAGATCAGCCGGAGCAAACGAGCTTCGCTATACAGGAATAGCAGATAAGGCAGATATACATCGGACGATAACAGTTCCAGATCAGCCTGTAATTGCGTATCATATTCCCGATGCAGCTCAGCAACAACGCATTGAAGCGGGGCCGACAACCCATTCTCCGTTCCTGCCTCCTGCAGATGTTCGAAAATACGCTGATGATCCGCATCTTCAAACCAGAGATCATCCGTCTCCAGGGCCGAAGCCACCAGGTCGATAAACAAGTACTCCGCCCCTCTCAAACGAAAAGTAACCTCCGGATACAACAGGCAAACCGTCAGCAAGGCGCACTCCGACGAATGCGGCCTGTTCTGCAACCGCCCGATCATCCGCGCAAACTCTTCCCTGCCTAACCGACGGAATAAAGAATCCGGATCTCCCCCGCCAGGAATCAACGCCGAATCGGCATCCATCCCCGCTTCCCGCAAGCGCAACACCGCTTTCTTCGAAGCTGCCTGCCCCGCCTCGTCACCGTCGAGCAACAAACAGGCACGGTTGGTATATTTCTTCAGCAAAGCAATATGGCTGTCGGTCAAAGCCGTCCCGCACAAAGCCACCGTATTGACAAACCCGGCAGCATGCATCGCAATCGCATCTTTATATCCTTCGGTAATAAACACATAATCTTCTTTCCGTATCACCGCCACCGCACGGTTGAGTCCGTACAAGGTAGCCCCTTTGTCATACCCGTCGGCTGCCGACGAGTTGATATATTTCGGAACCGAAGTATCTTCGTCACACAACCGGCGTGCTCCCATCCCGACCAGTTTTCCATACTCGTCGCGCACCGGAAAAATAATCCGGTTGCGCATCACCTTCCATTCGGCAGGCACCTGCACAGGCGACATGCCCACTTCAAAATCCAGATAAGCAGCCGAAAGCTCCGTACACCCGCAGGCATAAGGCAACAACAGTTTCATAAAAGCCGCAAAATCCTTTGCTGGCTGTTTCGCCTGTCGTTTGATAGCCAGCCGCCCTGTACCGGGCATCACGAAATCCGGCTTACCCTCAGCAAATCTGCCTGCCGCCAGTTTCCTGACCGCATCACTCAACGTACAATGTTCCATCTTCCTGACAAACTCGAATACATCCCCATGTTCCCCGCAGGCAAAACAGGAATAAGTCTGTTTTTCGGGATTCACCATCAACGACGGATGGTGGTCCGGATGAAACGGACACAGCCCGACATAATTCTTCCCCTTAGGCTCCAAATGCTGATAACCGCCGATCACCTCCTCGATACGAACAGATGATTTTATTTGTTGAAAATCATTCTTCTTCATAACGCATCCGGTTGTCATAGTTAGTAATACGGGTAAATGACTTATTGTAACGGAAACGGGCAATCCCGGTCGATCCGTTTCGTGTTTTCAGTATATATAATTTCCCTACGCCCCGCAGGCTCTCCCCTGTCGTCTCGTCCTTGAAAATACCGTAACGTTCGGGACGGTGAACGAAAAAGACACAATCCGCCACCTGTTCGATCACACCCGAATCACGCAGATCATGCAATTCAGGGACATACGCCTTTTCGACACGTTGTACACTATTACGGTTCATCTGCGACAAGACCAGCACCGGGCAATTGGCATCGACCGCCACCTGTTTCGCTCCTTCTATATTACGGCCCACCAACTGGTCCATCGTCTCCCCGGCACGCCCTTTGCGTTCCATCAGATGCAGATAATCGATCACTACCAGGTCACACAGCCCCTTCTTCTTCTGTAACATCACCTGGGCACGGATATTCTCTATGCTATTGCCCGGCGTATGGTCGAAAAAGAGCGGCAGGTCTTCAAACTTTCCCGCCAGCCGTTCCATACGTTCCAGTTCAGCCGTCGTCAGTCCCTCGATACGTAAATGATCAGCATCCACACTAGCATAACCGGCAAAAAGACGGTTCATCGTCTGCATAGCTGTCATCTCCAGGCTGAAAAAACAGACCGCTTTTCCCGAAAGCGCTACATTCATGGCAATATGCATGGCGACAGCCGTTTTTCCGTCGCTCGGACGTCCGCCTTCCACCAACAGTTCACCGTTGTAAAGTCCGCCCGTCACGTAATCGAACTCTTCGATTCCCGACAGGATACGCATTCTGTCATTCCCCGTGTTCAACCGTTCACGATGCATCTGAAGCACCTCGTTGGCCGTACATCCGATACGTTCGAGCGGTTTGCCCACCGTGCATCTCCCACGCAGTTCGAGCAACGACCGCTCCGCCTCTTCTATCAACAGTGTGTAAGAAGACTCGAACCCGGCCGCCTTTGCGCCCAGCGTCACAAAAAGGATGTTCAACAGGCGGAGCATATACTGTCTTTTCACCTCTTCCACATAATAAGGCAAACCCGAAATATGGCGTATGCGTCCTACCAACGAAGCCATTCGTTTAATACCGCCCCATTCCTTCCAACGTTTCTCGTCGGTCTTACGCATTTCGGTATCGACCGTGATCATATCCACCGTTTCCCCCTTGTCGTAAAGATTGCTGACTGCCTGATAGATAAATGCCAGGTCCGGACGGCTGAACATCTCCGGTTTCAAGACGGGAAAGGTGCCCACTATCGCTCCGGCATCGAGCAGCAAGGCGCTGATAACGGCTTCTTCCACCTGTTCCACACTGATGTTGTTTTCTCCTGCGAATATTTTATTTTCGATATTCTCTGTTGCCATGGTCGATTCAGTTAACGTTTTTATTTGGATATTGCTTGCTTCTTCCCCCTATCTTGGCCTCAGCCTCCGACAGGCGTGCTGCGGCATCTTCCGCCTGTTTCGCTTCGTTCGTCCGACTGGTTTTAGCAGTGTCACGCAACTTGTATTCCTTCTCCGAAGCAAAACAGAATTTATCGTATCCGTTTACGCGGATGACAGAGCCGCCCGGTACCCGGACTATCTCTACCAGTTCTCTTTTCTCCAGTTTTTCAAGCAAGCGGCTGATCGAGCCGAAAGGTATTCCCGACAATCGCGACAGCTCACGATACGTGCCTACATACTCCCCTCTGTAACTCATTACCTGGTTATTTCCCAATTTCACCACCCTGTCATCGAAGTTGCATGAAATAAACAAAACCAAATGCAACCTGGCTAACATTTTTTCTTCTTTCTCCAAACTCAATACCCTAGCATATAAGACTCTGGGTACTTTTACGAATGAATGCCCCATATATTCGAGAGCCACCCGTTCATGTTCTTTGTTTTCTTGTCTCATGTGTATTACTTTAACGTGTAACATCTGAAACGCAATTTGAAACACTTTTAAAACGCTACTCATCCGGTTAACAAATAGATTTAAGCTTTTTCGAAACGCTTTTGAGACGCATTACCCTATTTTCTATATATATTAAAGAACTTCTTAAAAGAACATATAAAAAATAAACATTGATTTTCAACTTGCATTACGAAGACAAAAGTAGACGGTTCGGAAACGGATGGCAACCCGCTTTTTTCCGCATTTTATTTCTTTAGAAGGCTTTCTGACAACAGGTTATAAAATTAAAATACGTATTTTTGTGTAAATACAGTTTGTTAAACTAGTATAATCTATACTACGAATGACTCAAATGTGAACTGAGGTATTCTTTCGTACAATTCATTTCAAAAATGGTGAGCAGGGCGGCGGCCAATCTCCCGTAAGAGATATCTCCCAGCAAACCGGCTTCTCTCATTTCGAGAAACAGTTCTATCACTTTCGTCTTTCCCTTTTCATCCAATGGAATTTTTTCAAAAGCCTCGACCAGATTCGTGTATCCGAGTTGATGCAGGATCAATTCTTTATTGTTTTCGAAAAACTGCGTCCGCAGACTATCCCAACGACTCGTGTTTTTCGTGTCATTGCATGCCAGGACAGGGATGAGCATTAATACCAGACCGATTTTATCATCGTTCTTTTCGATTACTTCCTCCAGGTACGTATACGCAAGGTTTCTACCTGTCAAAGCGCCGATTCTTTTTTTACGATCTTGATCAGATCGATATGTTTTTTGATAAATAAGTTCATATGACAATTGTATTATGCTGTCAGAAAGCCTCTTTTAATTGTCAATTTCCTAACTATATAATCGCATACGGATAACTATGTAATCCGCCACGTATAACTATCTGTTTTCTCATTTACGGTTCGCCCAGAAAACGGACGATAACCTGCACCTGTATGGGTGTCAGAATCTTTTTCCCTTTCTTCCATCCGCACCGTTCCAGTTCGTCTGTCAACGAAGGATTGACCTGTACCCATTTGCTTAATCTTTTGGTAGACGATTCGGGTGTCAGTCCCTCTCCATACAGCAATGCCAACTCCTGCCAACCATACGATCTGATCTTGAATTTTCCTTCTTCCATATTTCCTCCTCCGTTGTTTTACATGCCTTGAAGTTACAAAATAAAAACGACATAATCGCCATGATTCTCAATTATTTCAAGAGATTCAATCATATTCATCTGCGTCCCTTAATACAGACATTGAGCATTGCGAATAGATCAATTATTATCAGAAGTGAATGTTACTTTTCTCTTGATAGAAAAGTAACCAAAAGATCAAGGCTGCATCTGCTTCGCTACTCAGCATCCTGCGTTCGCTGTCGTCTGTGAACTCGCTACGCTCAAACAGCACAGCCTCCGGGCGCTCTCTACAGATGCTTCGCTTTACGCTCACCAGATGAGGCCTTTCATAGAACGCTTTGCGTTCTCCTGGGATTGCCGATACTACCTGTTAAATCCGATAGTTTTTGTTCTATAAGTACCGGTACCGGCCATCCTAAGAGGAAGCACAGCTTCCTGGGAAAGGCCTAAGCGGGTGAACGTCCGCGAAGGGGGAAGACGAAGCGGTTAAAAAAATCCGTTGTCTGAGCGAAGCGAGTTTCGGATTTTTCAGCGGAGTCTTTCACCAGAGCAGTGAATCCGGTTGAGCCTTGATCTTTTGACTACTTTTCCATCAAGGGAAAAGTAGGTTCAATTATTTCTAATACTGAACTGAAAATAAGAACAAATATTCATCGATCTTCCCGTTGAAGGATAGATAGGAATTTGCGTTTTTCGGCTGATGTACCTTTGTATTGTTATCGATAACCAACCTGTTAATCGTCAATAGCTTTCGGAGTATTTCCATTGGCATATTGGCACATTGTCAAATTAAAAAATTATTTCCCATGGCTTTAAAGTATCATTTAGTACAGCGTCTTGACAAGAGTAAAGATGCTGCTGCCGGTTCAAAGCTGTATTACGGCCAGATCCGTGCCCAACAGAAACTGGAGTTTAACAAACTCTGCGAAATCATTGCTTCTTATTCTACGGCTTCACGCGGTGATGTCATGTTAGTAATCGACGATTTGTTATACGTTATGCGCCAACATCTGGAAAACGGCGAAGTGGTCCAGGTGGGCGATTTCGGTAACTTCCGTATGCTGGCTGGCAGCAAGGGGACAGCGGTTGCCGATGATTTCACCACGAGTCTGTTCAAAAAGGGTCGTATCGTTTTCACACCGGGTCCCATGCTGAAAGAAGTCACAGCGAAACCGAAGTTTGAGAAAATTGTACCGATCACCTCATCCGGCAACAGTGGCTCGGGGAGTGACCGTCCTGAAATCGAGTAATGACGCACCATGAAAAAGCTAGATTTCATCAAACAATATTTGCCTCTCGCCCAAAAGGCGGGAGTGCAATTCGGAATGAACCCGGTCATCATCCTGGCACAATCGGCCATCGAAACCGGCTGGGGCGAAAGTACGCTTTGCAAGGAACATAACAACTTTTTCGGTATCACGGCTTACGGTCATCCCAACCCTTTCTGGAAAGGCGACCGCACCGACCTGTCTGCCGTCACCGGCCGTCCGACCTTATGGTTCCGCCGGTACGCTTCACCGGAAGACAGTTTCCTCGACTTCGCCCGCCTGATCCACTCGGCCTATCCTGTGGCAGCGACTCTCACCTTCCACCCTGCGGCTTACGCCAAAGAGATTGCCTACAGCAAATACATCAGCGAAGTGAACGGTGACAACCGTGCCGCTTACCAGCGTATGCTAGTGTCGATCTGCCGGTCGATAGAGCGGTTATCGGTCAATTAATTTTCAATTTATAATTTTCAATTCCCATGAATGTCCTTGAAACAATTCTCAACTTCCTCACCAGCCTTGCCCGGATCATCTTTCCCCGCAAGCGAAAACCGGCAGCCGGTGACTGCCCCTGTCCTCATCCTCTGCCTGCTCCTGCTGAGCCTCCTCTCCCTCCTGATGCGGGAGACGGAAGTAACCCTGACCTGTATCGGAGCGATACTCTCGCTCTCGGACAGGGGGACTGGGGAACCCGGCAAGAAAGCCTCCCTCCCGGAGCCGACTGGCTCGGAATGTCCGGATACAGCCTGATGCTGATGGGCGGGGTTGGGTGTTTGTACAAATGGTTTATTGCGTAAGCGATCCTTCCCTTTTGAGGGAAACAGGGGGTGTGTCGAGGGATGCACTCCCTTTCTATTTCATAAGAACCTGTTTAAATTTTGCTCAAATCAGTTTGAATAATCATGTTAACCTGCGGATAATTTCTTTACATCCAAAATAATCAAACACGAAAAGAGGAAATGCACTCAACACCGCAACTTTAGGACACGGTTGTCCGATATATTTTTCTATTTGTTTCTCAAAGATCACAAATTGTGACACCAACTCTTCCGGTAAAGAATAAGAATCATTGACCACATAATTCATCTTAAAAAGATGCGCCTTTATAAGGGTATTCCAACACTCTGAATTATATTGATGAATATTCGACATTTTAGGACATTCATTACCTACCCGCGTTTTATAATGAGGTTCACTCAAACAGGTAGCCACCTCCTTACAATCTTCTTGATTAGGGCAATTCCTTCCTTTGCATTTTACACACAAGTCCCTAAAACTGTCATGATCCTTAAAATGCCTGATGGCCTCCACCATTGGATAGCTAATATAGAGCTTACCTTGTTCTGTCTCGTTATCAAAGTAAGTCAACATTTCTTTTATCTTTTCATCGCCTGGCTTCCCTTTGTTAGCTGTAGCATGACCATCATAATCAAAGAATAAATGAATTTCCGAAAAATCATCTCTATTATAATCTTCAAGCACCTTGGCATTCTGTTCATTCAATGCTTTAATATAGCTAAACATATCCAAATATTCATCTGTAACAAAAGTAGCATATAGCTGATAAATATCTGCAGCAAAAGCGCACTTGATTATTTTTTCATCCTTAAAAACGGATTTTTCCAGACTTTCAGCAATCACCTTCTCAGCCCTTTCTCCTTCAAAGACAAACAAAATATTAGTCGACATTGAATGCTCCTGCTTTATACATTTTCTCAATATTGTGTGCTTCTCTCAATTCTTTATCTGTGCTATTCGACAAAGATTTGATTTTCTTCTTATTCATCAAGAAATAGCAATCCGGACGTAATAAGTCGTTAGAAAGGATAGACGTATTATGAGTAGTCAAAATAAACTGAACCCCTATTTCTTTCAAAGTTTCCACTATCATCTTAGATAGATCATGATGATAAAAAGCATCAAATTCATCTATGAATAAAAAAGACACTTCATTTTTTCGTATTCGCTGATACCAACAGTAAAAAAGAGTAAGTGCACTTGTTCCTGTTGACATAATCTCAGTCATCAACAACTTCTTCCCATTAAAATCAAATGCCAAATCTTTTCTATCCAATGATTCTACTACAGAAAGCTTGCAATTAATATTTGCCTTATTTAGGAAAAGCTCAAAATCCTCAACATTCCCCCATTCGATAATATCTTCCGTCAACGATCTCTTTCCGGTATCCTGTAATCCCATATAGGTCCGATCTTCCAACGAACGAAAAAACAACATATGTTCTACAAAGGAGAAAAAGGCTTTAAATATATTGTTTTGTTCATTTTCCTCCAGTACTGTATTGTTTTTAATATACTTCAAAACAGATAATTGAGGATCATTAATCATAGTTTTCAGACTTTCTGCACCTTTCAGCCAAACAGAGAAGTTAGTATTCCCGTTTGTTCTATCAAATGACACCAGGACTGTATCATCTATTGAAAACTCCTCATAAACCAAAACCTTATAATCACTCTTTTTATAAGTATACTTTACAACCTTATTATCAATAAGAAATTCGTAATAAAAATCAACCGTAGGCGAGGTACTATAAGCATTTACATAATTTCTATATCTACGCTCTTCTCTTCTTTGATCAGTCAAATGTTCAATAATATCAAAAATAGCTAATCCCAAATTTGATTTCCCCATGCCGTTATGCCCATAAATAAGCGCAGCATTCACTATTCCATTTTTCACACATTGTGAATTAAATGAATAACCATTCGTTTCCGAAAGATCAAATTCAAAATCATTTTGGAAACATTTAAAATTAGAAACTCTAAATTTCCTAAGCATAGATATTATTTCGTTAGTTCACAACAAATATATAAGAAAGAACAACTACTGTAATTTTTTTACGGCTGTTTTTATTCTTTTTTATATAATCACGTTACATAACCGCCTTCTTGATCTCTTGCACAATATAAACCACATCCTCATCCGTCACACACGGGCCACTTGGCAGACAAAGCCCTTGTTTGAACAAAGATTCGCTCACGCCATTCACATAACAAGGGTTATTCTTATATACAGGTTGCAAATGCATCGGTTTCCACAATGGACGAGATTCGATACCGGCAACATCCAAGGCCATACGCATGGCTTCCACATTCCGGTTCGGCTCCGAGGCTGTATGCAAGGAAGAAGCCTCGTGTGTCACACCGGCTGCGCCTCCTACGGCTCCCTGCACAGCGGTTTCATAGGCATGTTCTTCACCTTTCACATGTAAGTCAGTATTAAGCAGGATTGTATTCAGCCAATAGTTACTATCGAACCGGGAAGATGGATTTTCATGCAGTACGATTCCCTCTACTCCGGCAAGTAACTCCTTGTAAAGACGGCAAGTGTACTGATGGTGGGCGATATGTTCTTCTAGTACTGTCATCTGCCCACGTCCGATACCGGCACAGATATTCGACATACGGTAATTATAACCGATCTCTTCATGCTGATAATAAGGATATGACTCGCGAGCCTGGGTAGCATAGAACATGATTTTCCTTTTAGCCTCTTCATCCGGACAAATTAATGCACCGCCTCCGGAAGTCGTAATCATCTTATTCCCATTGAAAGAAAGTACCCCAAACCGTCCAAACGTACCACAAACCTGTCCGTCATACCGGCTGCCTAATCCTTCGGCAGCATCCTCGATAACCGGAATATCATACTTATTGGCAACCGCCATAATCTCCTCAATCTTAGCAGGCATACCATACAGATAAACGGGAACAATCGCCTTCGGCTTCTTACCAGTCTTGGCGATCCGATCTTTAATAGCCTCTTCCAACAACTCCGGGTCCATATTCCAAGTATCCGCCTCCGAATCCACAAATACCGGAGTAGCCCCCAGATAAGTCACCGGATGCGAAGAAGCACAGAAAGTAAAGCTCTGTACAATCACTTCGTCCCCCGGTCCCACACCACAGGCCAACAATGCAAGATGGACGGCTGCCGTACCGGCAGAGAGTACTACAACTTCCTTATTATTACCTACAAAATGTTTCAGATCCTCTTCAAACCCATTCACATTCGGTCCCAAGGGTACAACCCAATTGGTATCAAAGGCTTCTTGGATAAAAGTCTGTTCTTTGCCGCTCATGTGGGCTAGGCAAAGGTAAATTCGTTTGTTCATTATCTATTACAAATGTTTTAATATCTTACATCTATTTCCTACAGCCAAAACCCCATCCGGAATGTCTTTGGCAACTACCGAGCCAGCACCTATAACAGACCATTTTCCGATCTTGACACCCGGTAGAACCGTCGTACCTGCACCGATCCAACAACCTTCACCAACATGAACGTTTCCACAAAGCGTACTATGTGGAGAGATATGCACATAATCTTCTATCACACATTCATGATCAACTGACACTCCGGTATTAACAATGCAATGTTTCCCTATACAGGCACAAGACTGGACAACCGCTCCCTGCATTATAACCGATCCTTCCCGTACAATAACATAAGGAGAGATCATCGCAGACGGGTGTATCGCCGTTCCAAACTCAACATTCAATTTATGAGCGATCATCTGACGTATTTTATTATCTCCTATACTTATTATCAGAGGTGAAATATCTTCTTTTCCATGAAAAACCGGATAACCTAAAAGTTCATTTATATTCGGATTATCATCGACAAGACCTTCTATCTCTATATGATTCGCTTTTAATATATCTATGATCACTTTAGCATGACCACTCGCACCGTATAAATACATATCCGTTTAATTATTACCCGTAAAAAACTCCATCGTTGCCTGTCCCTCTTGTGAAATACCTTCCCGGACAAACACTTTTTTTATCGTTAAAAAGATGATCTTTACATCCAACAAGAACGAACAATGGTCCACATACCAGACATCCAGTTCGAACTTCTTCGTCCAACTGATCGCATTACGTCCGTTCACTTGTGCCCATCCGGTAATACCCGGTCGCACATCATGACGACGAGCTTGCTCTTTACTATACAATGGTAGATATTGAACCAATAAGGGACGAGGTCCGATCAACGCCATATCCCCTTTCAGGACATTTATCAGCTGGGGCAACTCATCGATTGAAGTAGAACGAACAAAACGCCCTACGTTCGTCAACCGATCCGCATCAGGCAGTAAATTACCGTCAGCATCCCGTTCATCCGTCATGGTCTTGAACTTGATTACCTTAAATACTTTTCCCCCTTTCCCAGGGCGTTCTTGCATGAAAAAAACGCCAGTTCCTTTGTTGGCAAAATGCAACCACAAGGTGATAACCAACAATATCGGCCAGATCACGGCCAATACACAAAAAACGATGATAAAATCGATCAATCGTTTAAAAAAATGTTTATACATGGATTACTCCTTAAATTATAGACTTGTATTCAGCCAACAATGCATTCCATACCATCCGCTGTTCATAACGGGAAACGATCAACGGACGGGCATTGGTAGCCATCTTTTCTACTTCCACCGAATGGGAAGCAAAATATTTCATCGCTTCACATTTAGAAGTTTTAGTTCAATATTTCATGATAATATCGTAACCATGCAGCAGTTAACACATTATTATCAAATTTATCTTCTACACGTTTCCGTCCGTTCAATCCATGTAATTTACGTTCAGCTGGATTCTCATAATACCACTTCATACATTGATACAATCCCTCCGGATCATTCACCCCACAACGTATCCCGGTCTCATTAGGTACTGAAGCATCAACTACCCCATACGCATCACTTGTAATCACAGGAAGTTCTAATGCCTGAGCCTCAAGTACACTTGTACCAAAACCTTCCCTCCAAGTTGGAAGAACAAAAACATCGCCACATTGCAAGACTTCATAAGGTTGACGCGTAATTCCTGGATAGAAGAAGTTTTCGTCACGTTTCAGAGCAGGATAATCTCGCGCCTTTTCCTCGTAATTCTCTTCATCGAAACCATACAACAACAATTTAGCATGAGGGCATTCCTCAACCATCTGGCTAAAAGCTTCATACAGTTCTCCTATGCCCTTGTCATGATTCAATCTGCCGATAAAGATATAAACCACATCTTCATCGGTAAATCGAAACTTCTCCCGCTCACGTTTGCGCACTTCTTCAGAAATGACAAACCGTTCCAACCGTACTCCAGCTATCGAACCGTTAGCCAATACTTGGCTGTTTGCTTCTTTCAGCACTCCTTCTTTAATAAGGAAATTACGTTGCGATTTGCCATCAACCAACAAATCCGTATTGAACCATGCTGGTATTTTGTCCATGCATTTCAACAAGGTACGCATGACTCCCCTACGTGTTGCCCACACCTGTCCTGTATAAATATGGATACGATGTGGAACTCTTACTAACCAACCCGCTAAAGCAGTCAATAACCCCGCCTTAGGAGTAACCGAATGCACACTCTCAAAATGCTCTTGTTTAAAGATTTGGCAAATTACCGACAATGTTTTCAAATCATTCCAAATAGATATTTTCCGTTGTATGGGAATCCAATGGCAACTGACTTCTATTTGGGCAAATTCGTCTTTATCTTCTTTGGAAAAATTGGCCAAAAGATGTACGTCATATTCCTGTACCAATCGCATCATGTGGTCTTTCAAGAAAACACGTGCTGTTACAGGAGAAGCCACTACGAAAGCTATTTTTTTTCTATACATTTATTAAAGCTAAATTTTATCACCCTTACTTTGTAAAGTAAATCAATTGTGATTGTGGCTATTGTTCTTTCTTCTATGCAAATAAACATATAAAGAACGTGGGAGTAAATACTTGATAATGGGTTCTAATGTGAATATCTGATAATACCACGGTAAACCAATCATTTTGTAGCCAATATGTTTTACATATACTTCATTCTTTCTGCTTTTCCAATTGCGACGCGATATGCTTGCCGAACTGCTCCTAACTAAATAAAGACTTTCGGACATTTGATATAATTTATATCCTGCCGCAAAAATTTTAAACCATAAATGATAATCTTCCACTCTAAGCAGTCTGTCATCGACAGTATATCCACCTACTTTCTTAAACACCGCCGTTCGTGCCATACATTCTGCATGACCAACAGGGCTACTTCGTATAAAATCTTTAGGTTTTACTTCTCCTTGTCCCTTATTTATTCTGAATACACCATTTTCATCAAAATATGTTCCAGGAGTACTTACAACTCCATATTCGGGATGTTCATCAAGAAACTTCACCTGTATAGCAAAACGTTCCGGTTTTGAAAGATCATCACCATCCATTCTTGCGATAAGTTCCGTGTCTGCATATTGCAAACAATGGTTTAGAGTATAATTAAGTCCACGATTTCGATCATTTTTAAGAAGAATGACATTGTCATATCTATTTGCATATTCTGATGCGATATTATATGTTTCATCCTTTGAACCATCATCACAAAGAATTATTTGAAAGTCTTTGTATGTTTGTGCATATAGAGAATCCAATGCCTCCCTAAGGGTATCTGCACAATTGTAAATTCCCATTAAAACTGAAATCCTCGGCATTATATTTTATTTTTTGGAGTTTAACAACAAGTCTGCAATTTCTCTCATCGTATATGACTGCATACTATATGTACGATGACATTCACTATAGCATTTCAAAATCTCTTCAATGAACCACATATTGTTTTCAAGATTAGCACCACAATTATGTGGATGCCACCAGATATGATATACTTCATTGTGTTTGGCTGCATAACGAATTTCGCATTTCACCCGATATAACCTTAACCTTTCCAAAAGATATAATTTGGGAATGAACGGACGAATAAAACGACTAGCTGGTATATTTATAAGATTTTTACTTCTATCAATCCTTTCATAAGGATAGGATGTATTTCCACCAATATTCACATAAGCATCTACCAATCTGCAAATACGATTTTTTAGAGCTATCGTCTTGTTTTTAGTCGGGGAGAAATATTTGAGTGCATTACCTCGATAATATTTTAATCCCCAATTAACACATGCTTCAATATAATTCTTACTGACCTGATTCTTGGGGAATATAATAGACTCTAATTCAACACCGTGTTCGGAAGCAATTTTGTTCATTTCTGCAAGATCGGCTTGGAATTCTTCAATTGTCTGTCCCTCTTCTTGACAAAAATAGTGACTGAATGTATGCGAACCGATTTCTATGTTCGGACATATCTTTAACTTTTCTATAACATCCAATGCATAATACAAAGAGAAATCTTGGTCGTTAATACGATTTATGTAATCAATTTTGAAAGGACTTAAATTTGAGTCAAAATACGAAGGTAACTTCACTGGCCGATGTTTTATGGCATCTTCGTTGTCTTGACAAAACAGGAGTCCAACAGTTGCAAATGTTGCATGTATTTCATATCGATTAAACAATTCAAGCAACTTGTAAATGACAGAGCGCACTGCACTAATATTGCTTTTCCCATAGTCCATGGGAGTTGCCCAATCATGACATCCCCACATCATCTCAAAATCCAATGATATGACTAAACAACCATGTCTATTCATTTACATCCTCCCGTTCACTAATTTCTTTGATAACCTTGCACGGAGCCCCAGCTGCAATTGTCCAAGCAGGAATGTCCTTTGTGACAACCGACCTTGCCCCTATAATAGCCCCTTCACCAATAGTTACGCCAGGCATTACAATGGCCCCCATGCCGATTTGACAACCTCTTTTTAAAGTCACGGGGTTATGGATGTAAGGTAGTTCGTAGGAATTATCATACTTTCGATAGTTTTTCATGTCCCGCCTATGGCAAAGAATTATGGAACAGTTTGTTATAATGACATGGTCCTCAATATGGATAAGATCTGTATTGCCTATATCTGTAGAAACAGAATGTCCGATACACACCCCTTTACCTACATGACATCCCATTTTTCTCCAAAGGTAAGCTCGAAACTTATTAAAGTATATTGTTTCTACAATTCCCGGCTTATAAGCCATCTTAAAACAAATGATAATCTTAAGAGATTTTAAGGCATGACCTATTATTGAAAAAAGCGAAATTCTACCATATTTCTTTTCATCGTGAATAATTCCCAAATGCTTGAAAGTCCTAAAAGTTAGGCTTAAATCTTTGTTTGACATACCAATAAATGTAAAATTTTTTAATAATATACGACTGCCATAAACAACGTAAAAAGTAAATGCACAGCCATAACTACAGAGAATGTTTTATTTTTATTTTTAATCTGAATATTTACTGAAAAATAAGGATATATCAATACTATCGGATATAAAAGCCACGAAAGAGCAGCAATCCGATTTGTAAAGTTTGCATACATACAAAGTAGCCACAATCCATTTATAAGCATATACAAGTTCAACAAAAAATCATACTCCACGTCTTCAACTTTTTTCCTAAACCTGTAATACCAACCCAACAGGATTGGTATAAAACTATATAATACGAAATCGTATCTCATACCGGTCATCCATCCTTCTTCATCAGTCAAGTATCTCGCACTTTTTTCATCCGTCAATCCTGCAAAAAGATTTTGAAAATAGGAAATGTGCATTATCGCGACCAGCAAACAGAAAATCCAAAATAGAGAATAAAATTTAGTATTCTTATAAAGCGAAACCGCTATGAAAGCCAATATACAGAGATGCATTGAATGATGAAACCCCCAACTTGTGAGTAATAGTATGACTGATAAAATTTTATTATCTTTATAAGCGACAGCACAAACAAAAATAGATGCAGCTGCACCGGCTTTTATTCCATTTACAGACGATGCAAATGTCAAAAAAGCCCCTAAAAAAACAAGATACGCTGCCCAACTGTTATTAGGAAACATTTTCCTACACGATATATATCTGCCAATAAAATAAATAAATGCAATAACCAAAAAAAATATAGAATAAGAAATGCCATTGGAAGACATAAATTCAAGCAAATTGTCGAAAAGTATGTTTTCAACATCTACTGAAAATGAGAAAGGCAAATTTATGTGGGAATTATAGTACGAAGCATATCCTACTGTATCGGCAAACACACGATGTATAGGTCTGAAACCGATAAAAAAAGACAGTGCAATTGCCAAAATTAATGGTGAACCTTTCCACTCCAATATAGTGCCACCATAGCTATAATATCTCATAAAACAGAAAAATGTAAAAAAAGCTACGATGAAAAGAAATATGCCTTGATAATATATAGCGTCTATCATTTTCCTACAACTACTTACGCAGCCATTTTTGTTGTTCTTCCTTTAGCTTAGACATTAAAGTCTCCGCTGTCGTTTGTCCATTGAAATGAGTTCGAACAAACTCACACCCTGCCTTAGCAATTTGTTCCAACTCTTCTTGATGTTCTTCCTTCTGATAGTACTTCACCACTTTACGTAATCCTTCTTTCGTTCCGTCATACACTATGTAATGTGTACCGGGAATAAGTCCGAGATCACGATACATGGAAGAGTCGATTCCAATATAGGCACATCCGCAAGCCATGCCTTCCACATAACCGATGCCAGGTACCCCCAAGATTTCTTCACCAATAAGACACATTTTATATTCGTTGAATTTCTCTACCATATCGAAAGAGAAATATTTCTTTTGTTTACCCACATGGGTACGGTTGTAAATCTTTTTGTATAATTTCAAAAGGGTATTATCACCTGCATTGACAGGCTTTCCTGAGTTGTCTTCCAAATAATCGCTACTATAACAATCTACCGTGTCTTTGAAATACTCCGGATTGTCTTTTACAAATTTTCTGGCTGGTTGGTCACAAGGATCACCATACACGGAAAGGAATTCATCGTGTTTCTTATAGGTGATGGTTCCTGTGGAAAAACATTTGTTCTTGCGCTCCTTAAACGGCTTCATGTTCCTAAACCGCTCTGCGAATACAAACGGATGAATTACCCACGGACATTTCACGGAATAATACTTCCTGAATATTTCAGAAGTGGCACTTAAATCCACTTCATTAAAGTAACAACTGATGTTTGCACAACGAATGTCAGCATTCTCTTCTTTCCGTCCATGAAAGTGTAGCATACTTAATGCCTTAAATGCATTGACTTGATTCATCCCCCTCAGTCCTTCATGACAAACATTATAGAGAATGACTATATCATCCTTCCTTATTTCTTCAGGATGTTTTAGTATGGTTATATGTTTAGGTTTGATACCATTCTTTTTCAATGTAATCCGATTCTCTATGCCACTTAATTTATTCAAGAATTTCATAAAGATACCATTTCCGTTTGTGAATAAAGAGAAGCCCCGGTCGTTTATATAGTTGCACACCTCGTATTCCTTCGGGTGTTCCAACAAATATTTCAACAGATAACCATGTTTGATGGCTGCTGAATACTTAAACACATAGACCATCGCCACCCTAAGGAGCATCCAGTCAGAATGGAGATTTACAAATACGACTCTCATATTATTGGTTTATTTAATAGATTCAAAAACTTTCTCCATCTGTTTGGCCATGTGGCTGATGGAATAATTTTGCAGTCTTTCCTTGTCAATACTCAATCTTATCTTACCGTCTATCATGTCGCTCATGTTTTTTACCCATACATCGTAGTTGTCAGACAATGGAACAAAGTAGCATTTGCCACAATCAGCGGCCCTTGGCACTACATCCGAAACTATGCACGGCAAACCTGCCGCTTGGGCTTCAATAATAACTATCCCTAATCCCTCGAAAGCACTTGGCAAACAAAATAGATCACAACATTTCAATATATCAGCCACATCATTCCTGCTGCCCAAAAAATGCACCCTGTCAGATATGCTATTTTCCTGAAATATTTGGCGACACTTTTCTTCCAAGGGACCGATGCCCACCCACACCAAGTCGCAATCTTTGCGATTTTTGCACAACTTGGAGAACATTTCGGCAAGGAACAATGGTTTTTTCTGAGGAATAAACCTGCCTACCGTCACCAGATTGTATTTTGCCGTCAGTCCCAATTCTTTTTTCTTTTCGGTTGTGTTTATCTCTCGTCCATATTCCTTTAAGTCTATTCCGTTTGATATGACACTAGGATATTCCTTTTGCTGCCATCCATATCCTTTATACAGAAACTCCATAGCTTCGGTAGAGCATCCACACCGCCTGTTGGAGAAATGCCAGCACATCCACCTCATCATTCTCTGATAGATGCGTATGGGGAACGTTGTTCCCTCTACAAGAGCTTTCTGTTGCATGGCATTGTGCGAATGACAACATCTCACCGGCACGCCAGCCAACCAAGCCACCAATAAGTTTGGCCCGTTGAACAAATCAATGTTAGTTTGGAATACATCAAACTTTCCTTTTTTTAATATGGAATATAGACGTTTGAGGTGAATAAATTTCCCTTTCAAGTCACCCAAGTCGTGTGTATGAAGGATAGTTGTCCCTGTGGCAAGCACATCAACTTCACGAACCCGACTTTCCTCTTTTATGCTTGGGTTAACCACTGTTATCTCATATTTCTCCTTATCTATTGATGCACATAGATTGACCACAAAAGTATCTGTTCCACCACGTGCCAATCCGTTTTGCAATATACAGACCTTTCTCTTAGCCATGATTTATCCTTTTATTAGTTTTATCAATCTACCGAAGCCATACCAACGACTAAAAATAGCAGCCGTTACATATCTGTCAACACTGTCCATCTTATATTTTCTGAGATTTGCCAAGTTTCTTCTGATATTGTTTTGTCTTTCTTTGATATGCTCGTCATATTTATAACCGCAAAGTGAGGCAAAGTAGAGTGCCCACATATCTTCCAAAGCAAAGCGCGCTTGGGCTACATCTAAATATTGTAACCAACGTTTTGCTACATCGTCGCATATTGTTTGCCAAACGATATGCCCCGTTCCTTTTCGTTCAGGAGTCCAGTTTTGATGGCTAATACTGTTCCAATTTCTCCTGTAATGATACAGTTGCCTGTTTGTGTTCACAAGTATTTTCACCCTCTGAAACATATTCCAACAGAACAGTGCGTCTTCGCCGTATGATATCTCTTTTTGGAACATCTGGCCATGTAACAAACTCGTCAAGACGAGTTTGTTACATAAAGAGCCTGATAGCTCTTTATGGAACAGAAATTTTTCAATTACGGTCTCCTGACTCCAAACCTCCTGCCTGTAATCAGCCGAAATCCTTGTGTCATTCACAACCATGCTACACGTGACGACATCCGCTTCATACTCTTCTACTTTCTTGACTAAAAATTCTATCATATCAAGTTCCAGCCAATCATCGGAATCCACAAAAAGTACATAATCTCCCTTTACATGTGCAAGCAAGGAATTTCTGGCAACTGCCACCCCTGCATTTTCTTGATGGTAAATCTCGATATAGGGATATTTGTCAGCATATACCTTGGCAATTGCCAAGGTATTGTCTGTAGAACCATCATCCACAATTACTACTTGTAATTGTGGATAGGTTTGATTGACAATACTATCTAAACACTGTGGTAAGTATTGTGCCACATTATAAGCAGGAATAAGAATAGATATTAATGGAAACATATATTTTATAACTTCAAACCAAGCATTCTTTTTGATCCCCAATCCTCATAATTATTTACCACAAAAGGGCGAAATGTTTTTTTATCCAACAACATGGCATAGATGATATGTGACAAATACAAACGGTCATAATGGCGTAAACTGGTATAATATCTACAAAACACTTCACAGTCCTCAAAAACATATCCACCGGCACTGATATAATGACCTATTACTGATTTCTCTATTATATTCGTGATATAATACATATCATCTACAGCGACATAACTCTTATCACGCGGATCAAGCATTTCCAACTCTTCAATCGGATAAATCGCAACTCCATTTCGTATAGCTTCCTTCGATTCAAAATAGCAATCGGCATCCTTTATGTATATACTGCCGGAAATCCGTTCTTGTTGAATCGTCATAAACACAGTTTCCGCCTGATCGCGTGTAGGTTCATCAAGAATTACAATCTTGACATTGACAAATCCCAAACGTTTACACTGCATCCATAACGAATCGGCTATATAAAAAAGATCATCATGTTTGCGGAGAACAGTAAAATAGATATTATCAAATCGATCCAACGAAAGTCCCAATATTGATTTGATACAAACGATTATGCCATCTTCACCTAAAGCAAACACATAAGGAAGCTTATTACGGTATTCCGGCTTATCAGCAGCTACAGGTACAATCAAATTACTACTCATGCAACAAACTATTTAAAATATTTTTAAGATAATAAACTACTTTTGCCTCATGTGCATAAGGAAGAATACGCAGTATATTCATAAGTTGGACAGTCCTATAATGATCCGTATACCACTGATATTTATTCGAAAAATATTGATTTATTTCATGGTCAATCTTATCGCAGATAATACCCAGACGAACAGCGTCATACCGTTTGGTGTACATTAATTGAGACCAACGATATGCCGTATCCTGGCGAATCTTTACAATATCTTGTAGTGGAGTTTCTATAAAACTATCCAAGAAATCGATCAGATAATAATTATTACCATTAAAAAGAATATTTGAGAAAGTCAGATCGCCATGACATACGCCTATGGGGAGCAACATCTCTTGAAGGTGATCAAAATAGGATTGACAGTCTTCAATAATGCGAACTACTTGGACATCTTGTTGAAAAAGCGTATTTTTCTCTAACTTCATACGGATGTCGTCAAACTTCGTACGAAATATTTGAGGAGATACGGCCTGAAGCTTACATTTGTTGATCTCATACTCTATGAAATATTTCAAAGCTCCAACCAAATAATCGATTTGCTCAAAACCTGCTTGTTCAAAAAATTCAATAAAATTCTTTGAATAAACATATTGCATCTTCACAATCGTTTTCTTATCCGTTTTTTTCAATTCATAAATAAGAGGTACACGGATATGCTGAAACTCTACCAAACAGGCTTTACGTTGTTTTTCGGCTTGTAAAGCAAGACGATTCAAATATAAGGGATCTGCTGTCGATTTATAAACAAAGATCTGTCCGTCTTCGGAAACAACATCGATCTGGCAGCCGGAATGGCCCTTCACTTCTATTTCCATTATCTAAAAAGTTATTTTAATGAAATAAGCACCGGAAGCTTTTGCAGCCCGAAGACCAACTTCTGAATCTTCAAAAATAAGAGTATCCGATGGTTGAACTTGAAGCTCAGCCATCGTTTTATCATATATTTCAGGTGAAGGCTTCCCATTCTTCACGTCCTGCCCTGTATAAATCAGATCGAACAAATCAACAATCCCCAAGTAATTTAGCGCATTCATTAAATTTTCCTTACAAGCCGTAGATGCAATTGCCGTCTTTCCCCCAAAATATTTAAAATTACGAATCAACTCAATCAGTGCATCATTCGGATGCAAGGATTCAAAAAACAGTGGATAATAATCTTTCTTCAAACTCTTTATACGAACTATGGTCTCTTTTTCAGAAATTCCCATCGCTTCCATAAACCGGTCAAAACGAAAACCGAAATATTCACGATACTTTTCTTCACTCAACACCACACCGACTTCTCCAAATGCTTTTTGGTAAGCCTTTAGATTCGCATCAAAAGTATCAACCAATGTTCCGTCAAAATCGGTTATTATTGCTCTAACCATAAATATCGCTTAAGTTCTTCAGGAGTTCCATAACTATAATATTCTTCCATAGGAGCAAGCCAAACTTTTTCGCCATCTTTTAGAAGATAATTAAAAAGAAGACTCACATAATATTCCGGCTTAGCAAATACTGGTTCTGCCAAGAGCAGATGGGCAATTTGCTTAAAACGTCTACCGGATGCGAAAAAGTAAGCCCCACAAAGCGCATGGTTACTGATAACTTCTTTCTCTGCTGTACGAATTACAAAACCATCCTCTCCTATTGCAGCATAACTATATCGAGGTTCGTTGGATTCAAAAGAGACTAGCGCTCCACCTGTTGCTTCTTCTATCGGCTTATAGAGAATCTGCTTGATAATTTCTATAAATTTCTTACTACGAAATTCCAAATCGCAATCCATGATAATCACTGCGTCATCATCAGCAATAGTACTTTCTGCTATTAAACAAGTCTCCACTGCTCCACGTGTTGTCTTTACGACAGAAAATAGGTTTGCTTCAGGCAAGAACGATTTAATACCCTTATCTATTTGGTGTTTATCAATATGCTCTTGACGAACGATGAATGAATATTTCATCTGGATATCTTTATCTGTCACACTACTTATAGCATGTTTAAATAAAGGTTGCCCATTAAGTTCGATTAAAGGTTTGGGCGTTGTCCATCCTTCTTTGAGGAAACGACTGCCTTCACCCGCCATAGGCATTATTACATGTAAATTTCTCATAAATTCAAATAGAACAACAATTTATTTTATTCACGAAGAGATTCTTTTAAAAAAATTTCAGATAAAACAACTTCATTTTCTAAAGTTAAAGTAACTTTTTCATAATCAATCAATTCAAAAGTAGGCAATATTCCTTTATTCAAAAAACGCTTCTCTAATCTCAATTTCTCAACAAGAGAAGCGATTCGATTATCAGAAGAGTTATTCTGCTTAATTGCATAAAAAGGTTTATTAAAAATAATGGATAATGCAGTTCCATGGAATGAAGTTGTAATAATACAAGCTGCATTAGCAATATACTCTACAAACTTTTCCGGAGATGTTGCCATATCTTTCTGCTTCAACCGTTTTGCAGACCAACTGCCTTCTAATTCAATAATGTCTGCATTTAATTGTCTAGCCACTGAATTTGCAACATTCAACGTTTCATCATGGCTACTCAATTCATAAATAAAAACATAAGT
This sequence comes from Parabacteroides caeci, assembly GCF_023656795.1. NCBI lineage: Bacteria > Pseudomonadati > Bacteroidota > Bacteroidia > Bacteroidales > Tannerellaceae > Parabacteroides > Parabacteroides caeci. Next base: position 173,398 of record NZ_JAMOKT010000001.1, on the reverse strand, counting down.
TTTTTTATGCGGCTTATTCGAGCAAGAAACAAAACGTGATAGAACTTCTTTTCCCGCCAACAAGGTTGGATCCACAACGGTAGAAATATGATTGTTTAAAACTAATGGTTGCAAAAGCTTTGCTAACGAAAGCTCACGTACACTAATTGCTGATAAATGGGATAAAGCATTTCTAAAATATTCAACCTCATCTTGTTCTAGCCCAAAACTTTTATTACTCGCAGCATATGATATAACTTTACACTTTGCTTTTTTCCCAAAAAAGGTATCATCATAAGATCCACCAGTTATACCACGATTCCATATTTGATCACTTCCCAAAATAAGAACATCAAACTCCGAATAATCAGAATCTGCACTATAAGGATATAATCTTAAATTATTATTTATGAAATGCATAAAGCTATCATAACGTTTTTTTCTGTCAAATATTAAAAACGGTTCATTACTCCATTTATAAAAAAAACCTTTAACAGATTTTGATATCCAACATTTAAAACTAAATCGATATATTGTATCAACTATATAGGAAGGACGATAATCTATAACATAAACATCATGTCCTAGTTTTTTTAGTTTCTCTTGCAGACAAAAAGCCTGAAGAACTGCACCATAATTATGTGCACAATGGAATGTTAAAATGCCTATTTTCATTTTACTTTACAACTCCTCTAATTAGTACTTTTATTGATTTCGGCATAATGCGTTTTACAAAATGTTTCCAACCAATAAAACCATAGTATTTCAACACATAGCTAAAACCTTTATCTGTATAAAGACTTTCAAATTCTAAACGTTTGGGATGAAGCTCTGTAGGATAGGATAATTGAGGTTGTAAACAATCTCTTAATGCAACTTCTTGATATTCCATCTTGTTCTTTACTTGCTCAAACCAACACCTTCCTTTCTCAGTATTTAATAAAACCAAAGAACATCCTCTATTATCACCCCCCATAGATACAGCCTTTGTTTTCTCTACTCCCCAAAAGTCAGCAACCGTTATATCAGAAGGACGTTTTAGATTAGTATATGGACACTCCATACACGATTGACGTATGGTCATAGTTGTATAAAATGTAAACGAATATGTCTTTTTCTTTCCATTTGAAAACAAAAATGATTCAACTTGAGACCGCCAGCCAAAAGACTTATCACGAAAATTTGTTTCCACTAATCTTTGACCTTCTCTTTTCTCCAAAAAGCTTAAATAATCTTCCCAAACAAAAGGAGCTGCAACACCATGACAAACCACATCCACCAAAAATAAATTTTCTTGTAATGATTTTTTAATATAGGACCTTAATCCTGATGTTTGACATGGAGTACCTGAAAACAAGACTATTAAACCTTTTTTTTAATCTTCTTCAACTTGAGAAAAAACAGAACTTAAATCACTTTGAACATATTTACTTCCTTTAAATTCATTTCTTTCCGCTTTTGTTGTTGCTTTTTTATGAACTACGCGAAAATGTCCTACATAGCCGACACCATATACAACACCTCCTTCATTCAATATCCAATCAGAAAAAGCAACAAAAGCCGCTCCACTTTGAGACGTCTGTATTTCTTGTAAATCTTTATGACGAGCAGCATAAGCAATAGGATTTAATAAATTCAAACTTTTATCATAATCCGTGTGAAAAGAACAAATTTTTTCACACAATCCACAATCAACACATAGAGAGTCATCAATCTTTGGATAAAGAAATCCCAAAGTATCCGGCTGCATTACAATAGCCTTATGTGGACAAATATTTTCACAAGCTGTACACCCACAACAATCTGTTTTCGTTTTATTTATTCTCATAAAAATAATCTCTGTTTTAACTGAAATATTTTCTTTAATACAAAAGAACGTTCCTGCTTAGAACAACCTATAAAAAAAATAACACAAGTTGTTGATATCATACATATTGGCACACTGATAATCAAACGAATAAAACCTTCTTCAAAGAAAAATGTAGTACAATAAGGGATTATTAAAGACAAACAACTTACTAAAAGTACATTCAGAACTACTACATGCAAAAAACGACGAATATCAAATCCAATCATTATACGTAACATATAAGCACGCAGAAACATACAACAAAACGCTATGCCAATAGCTAAAAGTACTGTTGTTTCCGGGGCATATCCAATTTTCAACAACAAATAAGAAACAGGGAAATTCAGCAATTGGAGTCCTCCCACTAATAGTTGATAGTTTCGAATTTTGCCTGTAGCTAACATTAATGTTATCATTGTATTTGATATAGATTCAAAAATTACATACAAAAGAAGCAAACGGACAAAAGAAACTGTATAATCAGGTACTATTTTCAACCATAATTTGAGTATTGTATGTGTCTCCATTAAGACAGGAAGAGATAATAACAACAATAGATAAAAAGAATAACGAGCTCCTTGTAGAACTAAATTCATGGTACATTCTAAATTTTCTACTGCATAAGATTTTATTATCTGTGGATTTAAGGCCATCATAAAATTATTAGTAAAACTAGTAACCGCCCCACTTACTTGCATAGCAACACCACGAGCTGCATTTACAACTGGTCCACAGAACACATTCAACAAAATATTTACACCATGATCACGCAATATTCCAGAAGAAGCACCAATAAAATTCCATCCAGCAAAACTAAATATTCTTTTTATTAGAAAGACATCCCATAACCAAATAAAATGACATTCAGAAAAATATCTCTTACAATACCACAAATAAAGACAACGTATCGAAACAGACAAAACCAACATTAACATCGCATAAAATATCAAACGATCAAATGGAGCATAATCTATCAAAAAAGCAACTAATAACGTTCCTATAGCTTGAACAATACTAATATAAGCAAAAGCTCCCATTTTTTCATGAGCAACGATAGTAGCATTATATGGGATACTCATAAGATTTATAATGAATGACAACAAAGAAAACTGAAAAACCCAATTAGTGGCAAAAAGTCGCTCTGACGGAATATTCATGTGTACATTTAAAAACCAAAGACCTAATGTCTCGGATAAAAGTATAACAATACAAGAAATAAGTAATTGAATAATAATCGTTGTAGAAAAAACTTTACGCAATTGACCATCATTACCACTAACTCCTAATTCGTATGTAATAAATCGACTTATTGAAGCAGTTAAAGAATTCGAAATAATAGCAAACATCGCAACAAAACCTCCAACCACAGAATAAAGTCCAAAATCATCCACACCTAATGCATTTAAAACAACTCGTGAAGAATAAAGCGTAATAGGCATAGTCAAAAACATTCTAGCATAAAGCATCAATGTGTTTTTAGCTATCCGTTTATTATTACTTGTATTTGTATCCAATGTTTTTTTCTTTATTGCAATTTTTCACGCCAAATCACCATATTATGATCACTAAGCAAGAACTCTGTAGAGGTATAGATTAATCCAAAGAACTCATTTGAATAAAAAATATAATCAATCTGCCACAGTCTATACAACTGTCGGAAAGTATATCGATAGCCGTCTACGACATCTTGAAAATCATTCTGTCAAACCTTTTCTCACTCGCTGGTATGATAAGAAGCTGGCGTATTATTTAAGTTTCCACAAACTAATACTGGATAAGATGATTGCTCGATTTCAAAGCGAATCGAGTCAGTTTGATCTGCCCGTTTCTGATAATTACTTTTCATTTTCAGAATTAAGTCTTTAATTGCTTTCACCCGAATTTTCAAATCTTTCCCTGGCACAGTGATTATGTCACGATAAGAATTAACGTTTGTTGTTTCGAAGTGATTATTGACCACACGGAGGTAATCCACATCACTGGGAACTTCCAGAAAAGAGATAAAGAGAAGAAAAATGCCAACAGGATATTATTCAACCTTATCCAACACCTCATACACCGAATTCTTACTCTTAAACTCTGGCACAATCCCTTTCATCATTTGGACTGTCCTCATTTTATCCACTTTAATCGCCAAAGCAATCAGCGGGTTCATAACCGAGCAAATATCATTGTAATCATATTCTCTCACCTGAGCACGAAATATTTTGCTATTATTTGTAGGGAGGGTATTTTCTTTCGTTGCCAAAAGTTCCTCATACAGTTTTTCGCCTGGACGAAGACCTGTATACTGGATTTCTATATCTTCATCGGGGATAAGACCTGCCAATTCAATCATACGACGGGCCAGATCGGCGATCTTTACAGGGGTTCCCATATCGAATACGAATATCTCATTTCCCTTACCCATAAAGGCAGCTTCCAAAACCAAACGACATGCCTCCGGGATCGTCATGAAATAACGGATAATGTCCGGATGGGTGACTGTTAAAGGACCTCCTTTCGCTAATTGCTCACGGAAACGGGGAATGACGGAGCCATTACTGCCTAATACATTACCAAAACGAGTGGTAATAAAACGAGTCTTACCCGGATGCAAACCTTTACTGATGGCGATGCTCAAGCTTTGTACATAGATTTCTGCAAGACGCTTGGAGGCTCCCATCACATTCGTCGGATTGACGGCTTTGTCGGTCGAAACCATAATGAACTTATCGACATTATACCTGACTGCCATATCCGCTACATTACGGGTACCGTATACATTCGTATGAACGGCTTCGCAGGGATTCTCTTCCATTAGAGGAACATGCTTGTAAGCGGCAGCATGAAATACATACTGAGGCTGAAAACGACGGAAAACAGATTCAACACGATCGATCATCCGGATATCTCCCATTACAGGAGTAAATTCTACCTGAGGAAATTTTTCTTCCAGTTCCAAACGTATGTTGTGCATAGGTGTTTCTGCACTGTCGAACAAGATCAATTGCTTCAGATTGAATGTACATAGTTGACGGCATAATTCGCTACCGATAGAACCGGCGGCTCCGGTTACCAAAACAACTTTACCTTTCAAGGATGTAGCGATTTCAGTCATATTGATACATATTTCCTCACGACCTAATAAATCTTCTATATGTACTTCAGGGAGATTACGGAAATTAACCTTACCTTTCTTCAATTCATCGACAGAAGGAAGCATCAACATACGAACTTTCTTCTTTTCACAATAACGGACTAAACGCTCACTCTCTTCTTTTACTAAATGATAGTCCGTAAACAGCACTGCTTTAATATTTTTCCTATTAACCAAATGGTTAAAGTCTACCTGCTTTTTAATTGAATAAATTCTGTATTTTCCTACACGTAAACAGGTATGATCTCCAAAGCGCAGGAAACCACAAACTTTATACAATAGTTTGTCACTCAGGGAAGCATCAAACAAGAAAGTTCCGGATTTATCACCTTGATAAATCAATAGTTTTCCTTGATTCAAGGATACACTATTGACTATAATTGAATAGAAAACGATCATGAAAACACGGAGTATTGTCAAAAGGAAGAAGGTAAGGAACAAGTCTACTACAGCTCCTAAGGCTAATTCACGAGGAGATTGAATCGTCGTGGTCAGGTAAACCAAAACGACAATGAAAAGTACCTTTATTAATGAGGATAAAGCAAGACGTCCAGTTTCTGTAAATGCAGAATGCCGGATCACACCTTTATAGGTCTGGCACAAAAAGAAACTCACCAGACTGCTACAGAAAGAAATGGATAATATATGAAATAGAGAATCGTCCACAAGCTCTGTTCCAAGGATATACCATAGGAATGACAGAGAAGTAGCAGTAGCCAGAATTGATAGAAATAAATCAATAAATAGGACGATCCAACGGTTAAAAAATTTAACGCGTGATAATACTAGTGCAAAACCATTGATATTCATAAGTTATAAATTAAGGATGTTATGTAAAAAAGTTCGTCAGTCACAAGTGACCAACCTACATAAATCATTGTAATTCTTATACTTAAAGGTCATTGGAGTGACTAAAAAAAACGATCGTTTTTTCTAGTCACTATATTTTGCCTAATTTTTGTTAACCTATGATTGGAGCGGCTTTTTGAAAAAATCGAATTAAAACATTGAGGAACAAATAGATAATTTCTCAGAAACTCTTTGTATTTCAATAAATATCACTTACATTTGCAGCACAAAAAAATGACTAGAAAAAACGATCGTTTTTTCTAGTCATTTTGAATTATCCCCCTTTCATCTTTTCAAAAGATTTTACATTCAGTAACAAATTCACCTATCAATCTCTACGCTCATAATACAGTTTCCTAAATACAAAAAGCCCTGAGAAGTTCATTACTCCCCAGGGCTCCCTTACGATAATTTATTTTTCTTACTTATGCGTATCTTCCAAAATAAATTTAAGCGTTCCGGCATTTACCAATTCTTCCTGAGAAATGGTATAGCCTTTTAGCTTCTTTCCGTCGGCTGTTACTTCTTTAATATAGATGTCTTCCGGATTGTTATGCATGGATTCGATTACTAACTCACCTTTCGGATAGAATTTCTTATTCAAATCGATGGTAACCTTGTTAAAGGTCGGCGAAGTCAGTACATAATCCATATCGCCAGGACAAGCCGGATAGAATCCCATCATAGAGAAGACAGCCCAGGTTGACATGGTTCCGGTATCGTCATTGCCGGGAAGACCGTTCGGTGCATTATGATAGTATTTACTTAACAATTCACGAACGAGCTTCTGTGTACGCCAGGCATCACCTTTGAAATAACTGAACAGATATGGATAGGCGATATCCGGTTCGTTTGCCATATCGTAATGGCCTTCGTCGAATACCATCTGCAATTTGTCTACAAATTTCTTCTGGCCTCCCATCAGCTTAACCAGACCGGGGATATCGTGGGGAACATAGAAAGTATAGTTCCAGGCACTTCCTTCATGGAAACCGGGATTGGGTTCGAAGTTTTCACCTTGTTTAGGGTTGAAGGGAGAATAGAATGTTCCATCGGGCAGAATCGGACGAAGCGTACCGAATTCTTTACTGTAATAATGTTTATAGCCCATTGAGCGGTCATAGAAGAGTTTTGCATCTTCCTTCTTTCCCAATGCTTTAGCAAACTGGGACAGGTTCCAGTCAGCTATATAATATTCCAAAGCATGGGATACGGAGTTGTCGTATTGTTCACGAAGCGGAACATATCCTTTGCTCATATAATCGTTATTGTCCGGACGAAGCAGGTTGAACTCACCCGGTGTAGTAGCTCCTTTACGCATCGCTTCGTAAGCTGTTTCTACATCGAAATCACGAAGGCCGCGCATCCAGGCATCTACTATATAAGGTATGGAAGGATCACCTTCCATCGTGAGGGTTTCGCGTCCGTATAGTTCCCACTTAGGCAACCAGCCGCTTTCCTTATACATATCGACCATGGTACGGATGATATCGAGCTGACGTTCGGGGAAAAGCAAGGTCATCAAAGTACTTACGTTACGATAGGTATCCCACAAAGAGAATACGGTGTAACGGTTTCCGGTAGTATGACCTACTTTCAGGCTTTCCATCATCGGGTATTCACCGTTCACATCCTGAATAATGTTCGGATGAATCAGCAGGTGATATAAAGCGGTATAGAAAATTGTCTTGTCGTCTTTGCTACCGCCTTCTACCTTTACACGAGACAGGTCGCTGTTCCACATATTGCTGGCGGTTGTCCTGACTTTATCGAAATCGAAACCGGGTTGTTCCGTATTCATGTTGAGACGGGCGTTTTCGATGCTGACAAAAGAGACACCCATCTTGACTTCGATGGCTTCGTTTTCTTCCGTATCATAGGTGAACCATACACCGACATCGTCACCGCTCATTTCACGGTTATACTTGGTATATAGTTTGTATTTGCCTGAATAGACATCCCATTCGGCTTCCACACCTTTCATTTCACGCTGTTTCTTCCAGTATCCCATCGACTTGGGAGCCTTGCTGACCTTCATTACGAAATAGATCGGGAAAACGGCCTGCGGGTTATAACAGAAAGTTCCCAGCAACTTGCTTCCTTCAATCTCGGTTTCGTTGACGATACGAACGGTTGCTCCGGTTTCGTTGGTCAATCCTTCTCCCAGGTTCAGCAGAATATTCCCCTGCCCTTTCGGGAAAGTGAAACGGCTAAGGCCGGTACGCATACTGGCTGTCGCTTCGGTCTTGATACCATATTTTGTCAGGACATTGCTATAATAACCGGGATGGGCTACTTCATCCTTATATTTGCTACCATATTCCCGGTAATCGACTTTCAGTTCGCCGGCGGTCGGCATCAATAACAGACTGCCTAATTCGGGACAACCTACCCCACTCAGGTTTACATGGGCAAAACCTGTCATGTAGTCATTATCGGCGGAGTATGGAGTGGACCACCATTGGCTGTCTTTATCGAAGCGGTTGCTCTCCGATCCCATCACATTGAATGGAGTGACACTCATCATACCCTGGGGACAGATGGCTCCGGGATTAGTAGTCCCGTAGTTGCTGGTCCCGATAAAAGGGTTTACATAATCTACCGGCTGTTGTGCTGCCGCCATCAGGCTACCACACAGCAGGAGGCTCATTACTTGCTTCTTCATTCTCGATTTATTTAGTTAATTAATAATATGCTAATTTGAAAATGTGCCAATATGCCAATGAGATACATATGCATTCATTCTTAGAATCGGCACATTGGCATATTTACCACATTGGTTCATTATTCTTCTTACCATACGACGATCTCATCCACAAAGATGAATCCCTTATTCGCTTCATCAGCCTTCAGACGGACATAGCGGGCTTTCCAGTCTCCCTGGAAGAGATATTCCTGGAAAGAAAGTTCGGGATCTTTATTGGAGATGGTGGTCGGGATAATTCCCTGTGAAGTGAAATTCGTTCCATCTTCGGATGTCAATAACTCGACTGTAGCCGGTTGGAAAACTCCCGGCCCGATCAGTTGCATGAAACGGGCGGATACTTTGTGAATATCGGTAACTTCTTCCATATCGATCACACAATCAAGGTCGTTCAGGTAGCCCTGCCAACGACCATCCAGATAGGTCAGTCCTCCCCGATAACCATCGAGCAGCGCATTCATACCGCCTGCCATATAATCGGGATACAACTTACTATTATAATGTATAGGTTTGTTGATGGCGCGGTGGTAATCGACTTTCTTCTCGGTCGGGGTTCCCTGCAACTGACCATTACTGAAAATGGCTGCTTTGATATAAGCTGAATCCTTCACCAGAATCATCCCGTCGTAAACTGTGGAGGAGGCTGTCGGGACAGTACCGTCCGTCGTATAACGGATTTCTGCCGGATACTTTTCGGCATCCAGGTAGACTTCAATCTGTTTGCTGACCGTATCGACCTTCATCGTTACTTCCAGTTCGTCGGAAAGAGTAAATGTATTGATGCCCATCTGCTGTAATTTTGAAATATGAGCATTCATACGGGGTTTGAAGTCATTCCATTCACGCTTTTCCTGAGGCGACCAGGCTATTTCAGCCAAAGCCAAAGCACGAGGAAACATCATATATTCCAGATGTTGTTCGTTCGGAATATATTCTGTCCAGGTATTGGCCTGTACTCCCATGATGTGTTTACTTTCTTCGGCAGTCAGTGAGTCGACCGGAATCGGATTATAACTATACACTTTCTTAATCGGAGTATATCCGCCGATAGCATAAGGTTGTGTTTTCGGATCAGCCTGGTAGAAGTCAAAATACATATAATTACCCGGTGTCATCACCACGTCATGTCCCATACGGGCAGACTTAATGCCACCACTTTCGCCACGCCAGGACATAACGGTAGCCTCCGGAGCAAGGCCACCTTCCAGTATCTCATCCCAGCCGATCAGCTTACGGCCTTTAGAGATCAGATGTTCCTCTGCCTTATGTATCATATAACTTTGCAGTTCATCCACGCTTTTCATGCCATTCTTTTTCATCAAAGCCTGACATTTAGGACAGGTTTTCCAGGCACCTTTACCGGCTTCGTCCCCTCCTATATGAATATACTCGGATGGAAAAAGTTCGATCACTTCATCCAGTACGTCTTCCATAAAGGTAAATGATTTCGGATTACCGATACAGAAATCTCCATTCTTATAAGGCTGACCGGAACAGCTAAACTCCGGATAAGCAAACAGGACCTCTTCCGAATGACCGGGAAATTCGATTTCCGGCAATACATTAATATGTTTAGATACTGCATAGGCAACGATCGCACGTATATCGTCTTTGGTATAATAACCGCCATAGGCTCCCGGAGTTCCTTCAGGAAGATATTTGCGGTCTTTTCCATCCCACCACTTCCGCCAGTCGGATTCGGTACGGAAAGCGGCATCAGTAGTCAGTTTAGGATATTTATCCATCTGGATACGCCATCCTCCTGCATCCGTCAGGTGAAGATGCAGATTATTCAGCTTATAAAAGGACATCACGTCCAGCAACTTGAATACTTCTTCTTTGGGAAAGAAATGACGCGACACATCCAGGTGCATCCCTCGGTACTTGAACCGAGGCTCATCCTGTATGGTGACATAAGGGATTCCCTGGGGAGAAAACAGCTGACGGAGTGTCTGTTCGCCATAGAACAGACCTGTCTCGGTAGCCGCTTTCAGGTCGATACCCTTTTCATTCACTACAAGCTGGTATCCTTCCGGATTTCCACCTATTGACTCATCCACGATAAAGCGGACATTTGCAGGCTTTGCTGTAGAAAAAACAGCAGCACTGTCGACTTTCAAAAAGCCTCCTGAAGCACTAACCTGTGCAGGCAGCGGGATTACATTCAGTTGCACAGTCTCTTTCGGAGAACAGGCAACAAGAAGCAAAGAGCATACTACAGTAACACCCGTCATCGCTATGCGCGATTGTTTTGGCAGTAACATAATAATCAGTTTTTGTGTATTTATTCTTGGTGCGGTAAATATACAAAGAAAAAGGGAAAATCCCGTAAGAGATTTTCCCTTTATATGAGAAGAAAGCCGCACCGTAGATATGAACAAACTCCGTATGACAGGATTTGAGTGCTTTGCCACCTTTGTAATCCGCTGTGCGATGCATGCCCCGAAGGGTGCGGCCCGCCATTAGCGACAAGAGCGTTGTCTCGGAATTAAAATAAACTGATGAGTTTCCCAATCGAACAAGTGCGGCTAACTCATTTTTCTTATCACAAAGATATGTAAAGCCTTTGAATCTTCCAAACAAAATGTCAACAATTTCCCCTTAAATAATGAATAAAAAAGTGAAGTCTCAGTGTTTCAGAAGGTATGAATTGCAAAAAGCTAACAAAAAAGGGTCCCGAAACCGGAACCCTTCTCTTATTGACATTTATATATCAATTTACTTTACTTTTGCAACGATAGCTTTGAAAGCTTCCGGATGGTTCATAGCCAAGTCGGCCAACACCTTACGGTTGATTTCAATTCCTGCAGCATGCAAAGCTCCCATCAAACGAGAGTAAGACATACCTTCCAGGCGAGCAGCAGCGTTGATACGCTGGATCCACAATGCGCGGAAGTTACGTTTCTTGTTACGACGGTCACGGAATGCATAAGTCAAACCTTTTTCCCAGGTATTCTTTGCTACGGTCCACACATTCTTACGTGCACCATAATAACCTCTGGTAAGTTTTAAAATCCGTTTTCTTTTTGCTCTTGAAGCAACATGATTTACTGATCTAGGCATAATTCTAATCTGTTTTGAATGTTAGCGTCATCCTTTATGATGATCTTACTTGCTAAATACATTCGGTTAATAAAAATCTTTGTAAAACTCGCTTAATTTAAGAAGATTACTTCATGCCAAGCATTAGCTTAACACTGCTTACATCAACAGTAGCAACAAGGCCAGTGTGAGTAAGGTTTCTCTTAGCTTTTTTAGTCTTCTTAGTCAAAATGTGACTTTTAAAAGCGTGTTTTCTTTTGATTTTTCCTGTTCCGGTAAGGGCGAACCTCTTTTTGGCACCGGAATTAGTCTTCATCTTAGGCATTTTCCAATTTTGTTTTAATTATTAAACTTGACACCCTCTACGGGCGTTTTTTATTCTTTATTTTCTTCAGCGTCAGATTCTGTCCTCGGCTTCAGGGTTATCACTTTCTTAACCACAGGCTTTGCCGGTCCAGATCCCACAGATGCAGGTTTCGGAGCAGCTGCTGTAGCCGGTGCCCCTGCTTTTTTAGGTGTCAGCATGATGATCATACGTTTACCTTCCAAAACCGGTAGCTGTTCTACTTTACCGTAGTCTTCCAAATCATTAGCAAAACGAAGCAATAAAACTTCACCCTGCTCTTTGAAAAGAATGGAACGTCCTTTAAAGAACACATATGCTTTCACTTTAGAGCCTTCTTCCAGAAATCCTTTAGCATGCTTCAGTTTGAAGTTATAATCATGATCATCTGTCTGAGGTCCGAAACGAATCTCCTTCACAACAACCTTCACAGACTTCGCTTTTTGCTCTTTCTGTCGCTTTTTCTGCTGATAGAGGAATTTCTGATAATCGGTTATTTTACAAACGGGGGGCGCAGCATTGGGTGAAATTTCTACCAGGTCCAATCCCTGATCTTCAGCCATTTTTAATGCCTGAGATGTAGGAAATACACCTTGTTCTACATTGTCACCTACTAAACGAACTTCACGAACACGAATACGTTCGTTGATTCTGTACTGTTCTTTCAGATTGTCATTCTTCATTCAAAAAGATTTATTCTCCTCGTTATTAGTTATTTACTTGTTTTTATTTTGCCAACGATTCATCATGTCCTCTACTTCATCGTTCAAAAGCGCTGCAAAGGTAGCAATTTTCATCGAACCTTTATCACCTTCGCCCTGTTTTCTTACAGAAACTTCATTATTTTCTGCTTCTTTTTCTCCGACGATGAGCATATAAGGAATACGTTTCAATTCATTGTCACGAATCTTACGACCGATTTTTTCATTTCTGTCATCTACCAAAACACGAATGTCCTGTTCTTCCAGCTGACGGGCGATGTCCCATGCATATTCATTGAACTTCTCACTGATAGGCATGATACATACCTGATCCGGAGTCAGCCACAACGGGAATTTACCTCCTGTATGTTCGATCAGCACGGCAACGAAACGTTCCATTGAGCCAAACGGTGCACGGTGGATCATTACCGGACGGTGTTTTTTGTTATCTTCACCTGTATATTCCAGCTCGAAACGTTCCGGCAGGTTATAGTCTACTTGGATAGTTCCCAGCTGCCAGCGGCGACCGATAGCATCTTTCACCATAAAGTCGAGTTTCGGACCATAGAAAGCTGCTTCACCATATTCGATCTTCGCTTTCAGACCTTTTTCCTGACAGGCTTCGATAATAGCGGTTTCAGCTTTTTCCCAGTTCTCTTCCGAACCGATATATTTTTCTCTGTTTACTTTATCACGTAAAGAAATCTGGGCTTCGAAGTTTTCGAAATCGAGCGCTTTAAAGATGATAAAGATAATATCCATTACTTTCAGGAATTCATCCTTCAACTGATCCGGACGGCAGAACAGGTGGGCGTCATCCTGCGTAAAGCCACGTACTCTCGTCAAACCGTGCAACTCACCGCTCTGTTCATAACGGTAAACCGTACCGAACTCTGCGAAACGCAAAGGCAGGTCTTTGTATGAACGCGGAAATGCTTTGAATATCTCACAATGGTGAGGACAGTTCATCGGTTTCAACAGGAATTCTTCGCCTTCCTGCGGAGTATGAATCGGCTGGAATGAATCCTTACCGTATTTTGCATAGTGGCCTGATGTTACATACAGTTGTTTGCCTCCGATATGCGGAGTCATTACCTGCTGGTAACCGTATTTCTTCTGGATACGTTTCAGGAAATCTTCCAGTTTCAAACGCAACTGAGTACCACGGGGCAACCACAAAGGAAGACCTGCTCCTACTGCGGTAGAGAATGTGAATAACTCCAGTTCCTTACCGATCTTACGGTGGTCACGTTTTTTGGCTTCTTCCAATAATGCCAGATATTCATCCAACATTTTCTTTTTCGGGAAAGTGATACCATACAGACGAACCAACTGTTTGCGTTTTTCATCACCACGCCAGTAAGCACCGGCCACGCTCAGAATCTTTACAGCTTTCAGGTAAGATGTGTTAGGTAAATGCGGACCACGACACAAATCTGTGAAAGAGCCTTGTGTATAGGTTGTGATCGTACCGTCTTCCAGTTCACTGATCAACTCAGTTTTATATTCTTCACCTCTGTCACCGAACATTTTCATGGCATCAGCCTTGGTAATGTCCTGACGTTTGATTTCTTCTTTTTTAGCTACTAACTCCAGCATCTTTGCTTCGATTGCTGCGAAATCACCTTCTTTGATTGTAGCTTCACCCGGATCTACGTCATAGTAGAATCCATTCTCGATAGCCGGACCGATACCGAACTTGATGCCAGGATAAAGTTCCTGCAGTGCTTCAGCCATCAGGTGAGCACTTGAGTGCCAGAAAGCATGTTTACCTTCTTCATCATCCCACTTTAGCAGCTTCACAGTTGAATCCTGCATAATTGGACGAGACAGGTCCCATGTTTCTCCGTTCACACTTGCGGCCAAAACTTCCTGAGCCAAACGGGAACTGATGCTTTCTGCGATCTGCATAGCACTTGTTCCTTCGGCGTATTCTCTTACGGAATCATCCGGAAATGTAATCTTTATCATAATCTGTTCTCTATAATTCTTTAATTAGCATGCAAATTTAGCATTCTTTTTCGTAAAATGATCTTTTTAAGTCAAAAGATATATGCTTTAAACCCAAAACAGACATGTTTTGTTGGGAAACATGTCTGTTTTGAACCTAAAAAGCTTATTCAGATCAATTGCTTGTCATACGTTTGATGATACTGTAGGCATTGATAATACCTAATTCACCAGCCTTACTCAGGTCCGCAATACCTTGATTGGCATCACCCAGAGAGAGATGAGCCAGTCCGCGGTTAAAATAAGCCTCTGCAAAATCAGGGTCACGTTTGATCGCCTCATCATAATCCTGTATGGCCGCACGGAAGTCACGCTGCACACAACGCAGGTTTCCGCGGTTGAAATAGGCATACACAAATCCGGGGTTCAAACGGATAACCATATCGTAATCACGTGTAATCAACTCATGCTCGTAAGCCTTCCTTTTATCCTTCACTTCGGCCGATCTAGGATCAGAAGGAGCTTTCGGCTGTGTCGGACTCTGCCCCATCTTAAAGTTCATACTACCCATAGAGGCTGACAAGTCATCGGTTGTAGTAGTCTGGGACATATCATAAACCAATTGTTTGTAACGTACCACTGCACGGTTGAAATAAGCCATCGTATAGGTCGGATCAAGTTCAATAACCTTATTGAAATCTTTGATAGCTTCCGTAAAGTCTTGCACAAGCATATAATCTACAGCCCGACCAAACCACGCATCCGCATTTCCCGGCTGGGCTTCTATCTTCGCGGAATAATCATTGATCGAGGCAAAGTGAACCGAAATCTGATCTTCCGTAAGGGCAGCCTCTTCATTGGTTATGCGTAATTTGCGCGATAAAACCATACGGGCATTATATTCTTCGATCGTCTTGCCGTAATAAACAATTTTCTTGATCGGATCAATCTTTTCGTAATAAGTCAGGACAAACTGAGGTTCGATATCTACGCGGACATTACGATCCTGCACACGTCCACGGACATCACTCTGGTATTTATTCCTGCGTTCCTCTTCCTTGTCATACACCACCAGGCGATTGAATTTACTGATGTTCTTATCTGATTTCTCACGTGTATTTTCACCTTTGTCATCCGAAGAAGAAGCATTACTATCCTGTCCAGTCGTATTAGTAGAGGCCATGGCATTTCCACCCTGCGCGGACTGGCGGTCCTTCTTGGAATTGTTTTCCATTTCAATAGCGGTCCAGTAGTCGCGATCGGCACCTACCAGGTCATTCATTTTACGCTTTGCTTCGGAACGGCTGTAATAACCCGGAGTAAAATTCGGATATTGACCTAAAACAACATCGAAGTCCTGAACGGAACCGCGATAGTCACCTGTTTCGAAACGCAGGAGAGCACGGTTATAATAAGCCATATAGTTATCCGGTTCTTGCTGGATCACCACATCGAAGTCTTCGATAGCACGGTTGTTATCGCCTACCTGATAACGAAGCAGTCCCCGGTTAAAGCGAGCAATCAGATTATTTTTATCCATACCGATTACCTGATCGTAATCATCCATCGCACCACGGAGGTCATTCATCTGGTAACGTACCAGACCACGATTGATATAATAGCCACTTTCACGGGTATTCAGGCGGATAGCCTCGTTCAGATCCGCCAAAGCACCTTTCAGATTATTAGTTTGATAAAGCAGGATCGCACGGTTACCATAGGACGGAGCATAATAAGGGTCCATTTCAATAGCCTTATTATAGTCGGCAAGCGCTTTTACCGTGTCGCCTTTCTCGGTGTACATAGCACCGCGGGTCAGATAATTCATCGAATATTTAGGATGCGCTTTCATCAGCACATCGAATGTCTTTTCGGCATCATCATAGTCTTTCCGTTGGATATTGGCTACGGCTTTATTGACAAGCATCTGGCGGTCTTCGGGTTTAAATTCAAGACCTTTGTCGTAATCGGCAATCGCTTCGGCATATTTTTCCTGGCTCTGACGAGCAATACCGCGGGCATAATAGGCCTGGACCAGAAATGGATTCCGCTGGAGACATAATGTACAGTCTTCTTCCGCTCCCTTGTAGTCGTCCAGATTGATCTTGGCAACAGCGCGGTAGAAATAGGGCTCCGCGATCCAGGGTTTTGCTTTAATGACTTGATTGAAATATTGTATCGACAATACGTAATCTTCAAAATACAAGGCATTACGTCCGATAGCCAGAACACGATCCGTATTGATCTGCGCTGACATCGCCAACGAACATGCTACAAACATCAAAAAGAGGAATATTTTTTTCATCAGATTGCCTTAAGTGTTAAAAAGAGGCATGCCAAAAGGTTTCAACAGACTTTTGACACCCCTCTTTATTCAGCGAACAAAAATAAGCAATTCATGTGAATGTTAAAACGGTTCGCAGCAAAAATAATCCTCAACAAACCGTAATCAAGCCAAAAAACTTAAATTGAGTGCAAAATGTATCAAATAAAAAGGTTGCACCAGTGTATAAACACTACTGGCACAACCTTTTCGCACGTATTATGAAATAACCAAATTTTACTTCGGCTGTATTTTTACCATCAAATGATCTTTTGCGATCTTATCTCCTTCGGTTACATCCAACTCGGTAATCACTCCGGATACCGGAGCGACGATCCGATTGTACATCTTCATCGCCTGATGAATGAGGAGCAACTGGCCGGCTTCAACTTCCTGCCCTTTTTCCACATAGATCTTCACGACAGTCCCCGGAAGAGTCGAAATCACATCACCGACGAAGGGCTTATGCCACATCTTACGGTTCTTATATTTCTCTGTCAGCAGTGTTTTGTATTTACGGGCGGTAACTACAAAATCTACATATTCGTTTTCTTTATTTTCCATATTTTCAAAAAGTATATGTACGGATTTAATTAGAACGGAGGGATTCCGTGCTTTTTAGCCGGTCTGTATTCCTCTTTCAAAATAGAAAGTTTCAGAGCGTGAAGCAACAACGCACGTGTTTCTTTCGGCTCGATAACAGAATCGATAAATCCTTTCGAAGCTGCCACATAAGGATTAGCGAACTTCTCGATATACTCTTTCACTTTTTCCTGACGCATTGCATTCTGGTCTTCAGCTTCCATGATTTCCTTACGGAAAATAATGTTGGCTGCACCTTCCGGTCCCATAACGGCAATCTCTGCGCTCGGCCATGCAAACATAAAGTCGGCACCCAGGTGACGCGAGTTCATCGCAATGTAACCACCACCGTAAGCCTTACGCAAGATTACTGTGATCTTAGGCACAGTTGCTTCCGAATAAGCATACAATACTTTTGCCCCGTGACGGATCACACCGGCATGCTCCTGGTCTACGCCCGGCAGGTAACCCGGCATATCTTCCAAGGTAATAATAGGAATATTGAATGAGTCGCAGAAACGAATGAAACGGGCTGCTTTGTCGGCACTGTCGCAATCGAGTACGCCGGCCAGCACCATCGGCTGGTTAGCAACGAAACCGACTGTTTCGCCTGCCATACGACCGAAACCGATCACGATATTGGCAGCCCACAGTTCCTGAATTTCCAGGAAGTCGGAATCATCGACGATGCATTTGATAACGTCACGAACATCGTACGGCTGTTTCGGATCAGCAGGAACAACTTCTTCAATGTTCAGCATCGCTGTCGGTTCTTTTGGCTCAGTAGTCTTGGCACGCTGCTGGTTATTCCAGGGGATAAAGCTGACCAGACGTTTAACCTGTTCGAAACAGTCCTGTTCGCTCAAGGCATAGAAATGAGCATTACCTGTTGTTTCCGCATGAACACGGGCACCGCCCAGGTCTTCCATAGAGATGTCTTCACCTAAAACAGTCTTGATCACATTCGGACCGGTGATAAACATCTTGGAGATATTTTCAACCACGAACACGAAGTCTGTCAAAGCAGGTGAATAAACAGCACCACCGGCACACGGACCCAGAATCAATGAGATCTGAGGGATAACGCCTGATGCGATTGTATTTCTATAGAATATTTCACCATATCCGGCCAAAGCACCAACACCTTCCTGAATACGTGCACCACCTGAGTCATTGATACCGATAATCGGACATTTCATCTTCAATGCATGATCCATGATCTTGGTGATCTTACGAGCATGTTGCAAACCTAATGAACCACCGGCTACAGTAAAGTCCTGTGCGTAGATACATACCGGAGCACCGAAAATAGTACCTGTACCTGTAACTACACCATCACCCGGAAAATCTTTCTTATCCATTCCGAAGTCACGGCCATCGTGCTTTACAAACAAATCGTACTCATGAAAAGAGTTCTTGTCCAGCAAGAAAAGAATACGATCACGGGCAGTAAGTTTACCCATTGCGATCTGCTTTTCGATAGCAGCCTCGCCTCCCCCCATCTCAACGACGGCTTTCTTCTCCCTGAGGGCCTGAATGTTTTTACTTAAATCTGTCATATTATTTAATAGATTTTTATTATTTACCGACAGCTTTTGCTCTGTATGAACAACGAGCAGTCCCTTTAATAATACTATTTAGTTTTCCTTTATTCAACTGGCGGCGGATAGCCGAAACATTGTCGATAAATACATGGCCTTCCAGATGCTCGCATTCGTGCTGTACCACACGGGCAGCAAAACCATCTACCACCTCGTCATGTACCTCCCAGTTTTCATCAAAATATTTCACCCGAATTTTGCTGGCACGGGACACTTTCTCATGTACGCCAGGAAGGCTCAGACAGCCTTCTTCCATAGAAATCTCTTCTTCACTGCTTTCAACGATATCCGGATTAATCATCGCACGCTTGAATCCCTTACATTCAGGGAAATCATCTCCCATCACATCAGCATCGATCACAAGCAAACGAATCGACAACCCAACCTGGGGAGCGGCCAAACCTACTCCATCGGCATTGTACATCGTATCGAACATATTAGCTACTAACTGCTTTAATTCCGGATAATCCCTGGGTACATCTTCAGCCTCTTTTCTTAACACAGGCTGACCGTATAAGTATACTGGTAAAATCATAAACTATAACTGATATTTTTTATTTTCTAAATATGATTGAAGGATAATAACTGCACTGATCTCATCCACCAGGCCTTTATCCTGTCTTTTTTTCTTCTTCAAACCTCCGTCGAGCATTGCCTTGTGCGCCAGGACAGACGTGAAACGCTCATCATAATATTCAACCGGAATATCCGGAATGGTCCGTTTCAGATGTGTCACGAAAGCCTCTACATGCTTCATGTTTTCCGAAGGCTCGTTATTCATCTGCTTCGGCAAGCCAACCACGAATAAATCGACCGGTTCTTTTGCCACATAAGCAGATAACCAGGAGACCAATTCTCCACTCGACACCGTTGTCAGACCGTTTGCAATCATCTGCAAAGTGTCTGTAGCTGCCAACCCAGTCCGTTTCCGGCCATAATCAATTGCTAGTATCCTTCCCATCGGCTGCAAAGATAGCACAAATATGCATTTGTATTACACAAATACACAAAAAGTGTGCAATTTATAAGTTTAATAGGCATTCTTTTCACCTTTAGACATGTTCAGAATCGTCACCACGATAATCTTCAGGTCCAGAAAGAACGACCAGTTCTCGATGTACCATACATCCCGTTTCACACGTCCTTCCATCTGTTCGAGCGTCTTGGTTTCTCCCCGATAACCGGTTACCTGCGCCCATCCCGTCACTCCGGGTTTTACCAGATGGCGCACCATATATTTATCGATAAGAGCCGAATATTGCTCAGTGTGTTTCAACATATGAGGACGAGGGCCCACTACCGACATCTCCCCTCTTAATACATTGATAAATTGAGGAAACTCATCCAGATTCGTACGCCGAAGAAAATCTCCGATACGGGTTTTACGCGGATCATCTTTCGCTGCCTGCAATTTATCAGCATCTGCATTGACCCGCATTGTCCGGAATTTATAACACTCAAATTCCTGCCCGTACAAACCGGTACGCTTTTGCTTGAAAAAAATAGGACCCGGAGATGTTGCTTTTATCAATATTCCTATAACAATATAAAGTATCGGATAAATGGTCAGTAAAACACCCAAAGAAAAAAGAATATCAAAAGTTCTCTTTAATGCCCGGTTGTAAGCAGCCTGCAAAGGTTCACGGCGAACTGCCAATAATGGAATAGACTCCATTATTTCCATAACAAGACTCTTCTTTATATTCCTGTAAAACTCCGGAACAATATAGAAACGGATCATATGCTTTTCAGCAAAATTCATTATCCGCAATATTTTCTCGTCTTGCGTTCCTGGCAAAGTACAATAGATTTCGTCTATATCATTAGCCAATACATACTTTTCCACTTCATGCGTCATACCCAGGTAATTCGGCAACACACTTTGCAAAGACAGATTATCATCAAAAAACCCCATGATACTAAATCCATAGGAAAGATCATCCTTCATAACCCGATACAATTCCATACCGTTCTTACCTGCTCCTACAATAATAATTCTTTTAAAATTATGTCCTTTTCTACGGTACATCTTTAGTGTAACGCGAACAAACACTCTCCAAAGAGCAAAAATTATAACCGTTACAGCAAAATAAACCAGCAGAAATGTAGCCAGGGCATCCCCTATATTCAGAAAGATAAGACAAGTAGCAAACAGAAAGACAAATATAGAAACCAACGCAAAGGCACGCTGTACAATCTTGTCAATAAAAACAACAGCCACATGCAATTGCATGGGAACAAAATAAAGGGCAAAGAAATAACAGAAATTCAATAAGAGAACAACCTCTCTCAAACTATAGGATATAGCTTTTGTATAAAATTCCCCCAATCCATAATAGACAGCGAAGAACAATAGATTTAATACAACTAAATCTCCCATTCCTATCAGCCACTGGATAAGGTAACCATGTTTTTTGTCGAATTCCATAACTGTGTTCTAAAATTCCACAAAAGTAATGAATATTCTGTGCAAAAAAAAGGCCGCACAATAGAATGTGCAGCCTTTTTCAGATATAATTAAAAATAAATTAATTATTAGCAGACATGATAACAACACGGTTCCAGTTGTTTTCGCTGTACGGCTGTTCGTCAGAACCTCTCCATTCGATAGTAATCTGGTTAGAGTTGATACCGTATTTTTCGATCAATTCTTTAGCAACGGCTTTAGCACGTTTTTCAGAAAGACCCATGTTGTATTTAGAAGTACCTGTGTTCTTATCAGCATAACCGATAACCTTGATCGGAGCATTGTTTGCCTTCATGAATTCAGCAGTGTTGTAAATACTGATCTGCTGGTTCTTATCGATCTTAGAACTATTCAGACGGAAGTATACTACATTGTCAACATAGTTGTTTACAACATTAGTTACAACTTCTTCGCATTCAGGACAAGATTCCGGACGTTTGCTCAGTTCATCGTTAGCAGCACGCAAAGAGTTGATCTGATTGTTCAGGTCGTTCAACAAAGCGTAATCCATCGGTTCCAATACTTCGAAATCAGTTTTACCCAGTTTGAATGTCAAACCTGCGCTCAACTGAGCGATACCGTCTGTCAGGTGGAACATGTTAACACGATTGAACTGTTCGTTCAGCAAAGAACCCTGAACTTCCACGTTCAAATCAACACGTTTGCTCAAACGGAAAGCAGTAAGGATACCAGCATTCAATGTCGGAGATTCTGTTCTTGCACGACCCTGGTTTTCGAAACGCTGTGCATAACCGAAACCAACCCAAGGAATCAAACGGAATACTCTCTTTTCATTATAAACACCCCAGAAATTAGTTACATCCCATAACAAGTCTACATGAGCTGCTGCATATTTATTATGCTGCATGAACTCTGCATTGTCACCTTCAAATCCGTGAAGGATACCGCCGTTCAACTGAGTACGGAAAGCCAAATACGGATTGAACCACTTACCAAACGAGAACTGAGGTGCAAAATTCAGACGGTTGCCAAAATCTGCTTTATTATTTTGGTCACCCAATAACATACTTGCACCACCGGCAACAGAAATAAACCAATTATCGCCAGCTTTGTTTTTCTTGAAATTTGTCTTATAACCTTTTTCAGTACTAAAACCAACTTGTGGTTTAAATTCCTGTGCTGACACAGAGAAAACAAAACCTGACAATAAAGCTAAAAGTAATACTTTAGTCTTCATATTCATCAACTTTTTAATTAAACAATCAATTACCTTAAATAACGCTCAAATTTAGAGCAAAATTAAATCTTTTTTTAACTAAAACAAAATAAATCTATGTTTTGTTCTTAATTTATTCAAAATAATTCAGAATCTTATATCCACCTTCTTTCAGGTAGGACTCTTTTTTCATCAACTTAATATCATTCTGCATCATATCCTGAATAAGAGCATCGAGGGTGTATTTCGGCTCCCAACCCAAACGGGTACGAGCCTTCGTTGCATCCCCGATAAGTAAGTCAACCTCGGTCGGACGGAAGTACTGAGGGTCAATACCAACCACCTCTTCACCTATCCGTTCTTTAAACTTTTCGAGATAAGCCTCACCTACTTTCTCTATAAACATTTTTTCGTCAATATAGTTTAATACTGCGACCTCATTAACATTTTCGCCTTTAAAAATGACTTCTACTCCTATTTCTTTAAATGCTTTACTGATAAAATCACGAATAGTCGTCGTTATCCCGGTAGCAATAACATAATCAGAGGGTTCATCCTGCTGAAGAATTGCATACATGGCACGGACATAATCCTTAGCATGTCCCCAGTCACGTTTGGAAGATAAATTCCCCATATAAACTTTTTCCTGCATACCCAAAGCAATACGCGAAACGGCACGAGTTACTTTACGGGTAACAAAAGTTTCTCCGCGAAGCGGCGATTCATGATTAAACAGAATACCGTTGGAAGCATGCATTTTATAGGCTTCACGATAGTTTACCGTAATCCAATAACCATATAATTTCGCAACAGCATACGGGCTTCGGGGATAAAAAGGTGTCGTTTCCTTTTGAGGCACTTCCTGAACCAATCCATATAATTCGGATGTAGAAGCCTGGTAAATACGGGTTTTAGGGATCAGGTTCAGCAGACGTACCGCTTCAAGGATACGCAACACCCCCAGACCATCAGCATTCGCCGTATATTCAGGAGTATCGAAACTTACTTTCACATGGCTCATAGCTGCCAGGTTATATATTTCGTCAGGCTGCACTTCACCGATGATACGGGTAAGGTTCAGGCTGTCGGTCAGGTCGCCATAATGAAGGATCAGGTTCCGGTTCTCCACATGAGGGTCCTGATAAAGATGATCGATACGGTCTGTGTTGAACATGGATGAACGACGTTTGATACCATGCACCGTATATCCTTTTTTTACAAGATATTCTGCCAGATAAGCGCCATCCTGCCCTGTGATACCTGTTATTAAAGCTACTTTACTCATTTATACGAATTTATTATTGTTTGTCTAAATACCAGTTGTATAAAAGTTCCACACCTTCGGCAACCTCTATTTTATGATGCCATCCCAAAGCGTGCAGCTTACTTACATCTGTCAGTTTGCGTAATGTCCCATCGGGTTTGGAAGCATCAAAAGCCAGTTCACCTTCAAAACCGATCTTTTCCTGAATCAGCGTAGCAACTTCTTTTATAGATAACTCTTTTCCCGTACCTATATTTATATGTGTGTTGCGCACTTCATTTCCCTCCGGACGCACATTCGGGAAATCGATGTGTTCCATAATATAAACAGAAGCATCTGCCATTTCTTCACTCCAAAGGAATTCACGGAGTGGTTTTCCGGTTCCCCACAGCTGCACTTTTCCCGGATAAATACCGTATTTAGCTAAAATAGCCAGGATGTCATTATCCGTTGCATTCCCGGTCACTCCTTCTACAGGACGTGCATTCAAATCTTTGCGCAAAGCCTCCCAATTATCGGTATGAAGGCATTTGCCCAGATGAATCTTACGGATCATCGCCGGAAGCACATGCGAAGTCTCCAGATTGAAATTATCGTTCGGACCATACAAATTAGTGGGCATCACTGCGATATAGTTCGTTCCGTATTGCAGGTTATAGCTTTCACACATCTTTATACCGGCAATCTTTGCGATGGCATAGGGTTCATTGGTATATTCCAACGGAGAAGTGAGCAGGCAATCTTCGGGCATCGGCTGCGGCGCTTCGCCCGGATAAATACAGGTGCTGCCTAAAAACAGTAACTTCTTTACATTATTAATATAGGAAGCATGGATCACATTATTCTGGATCATCAGATTTATGTAAATGAAATCCGCACGATACCGGCTGTTTGCCATAATACCGCCAACATGGGCAGCAGCCAAAAAGACATACTCCGGTTTTTCCGTCGCAAAGAATTCATTTACCGCACACTGATTGGTCAAGTCCAGTTCTGTATGGGTACGCAAAACAAAGTTTGTGTATCCTTTCTGCTGCAAGTTCTTCAGGATAGCAGAACCGACCAGGCCACGATGACCGGCTACAAATATTTTACTGTCTTTATTCATTCCTTTATCAACTTCAATAAATATTGGCCGTACTGGTTCTTTATCATCGGAGTTGCTGCTTCTTTCAGTTTCTCGTCATCGATCCAACCTTTCCGGTAAGCGATTTCCTCCAGACAAGCCACTTTCAGTCCCTGTCGTTTTTCAATCACCTCCACAAATGTAGAAGCCTCCGAAAGCGAATCGTGCGTACCGGTATCAAGCCAGGCGAAACCGCGTCCTAATAACTGAACTTTCAACTCTCCGTCTTTCAGGAACTCCTGGTTTACGGTTGTAATCTCCAGTTCTCCGCGTGCCGACGGCTTGATTTGTTTTGCCACTTCGACCACTTTATTCGGATAAAAATAGAGTCCGACAACAGCGTAATTCGACTTGGGGTTCTTCGGTTTTTCTTCAATGCTCAGCACGTTTCCATCCTTGTCAAATTCAGCAACGCCATAGCGTTCCGGATCGTTTACGTAGTAACCGAAGACAGTTGCTTTTTGTTCGTTCTCCACATTGTTAACGGCCTCTTTTAACATAGCCGTAAAGCTCTGTCCGTAAAAGATATTGTCGCCTAACACAAGGCAAACCGAATCATTACCAATGAATTTATCCCCTATAATAAAAGCCTGTGCCAAACCATCGGGCGAAGGTTGTTCGGCATATTCAAAATGCACGCCATAATCCGAACCGTCTCCCAGCAACCGCCGAAACCCGGGTAAGTCCTGCGGGGTAGAAATGATCAGGATCTCCCTTATCCCGGCAAGCATCAATACAGACACAGGATAATAGATCATCGGTTTATCATAAATCGGCAACAATTGCTTGGATACTCCTTTGGTTATTGGATACAAACGGGTTCCGGAACCTCCGGCCAGTACAATTCCTTTCATAAAACAGACTTTTAATTTTACTTAATACGGGGCAAATGTATATAAAATATTTCATTTTGAAGGCATGGAGGAAATACAATCGGCACCCTTAATTTACTTAATCGTGAAACCTTTCTTTCTTACGGTTTGTTACAGTAGAAATAATTTTTAAAGGTAACTTGATATGAATACATTTGACGAAAGAATCAGTTCCGCTGTAAAGAACTGGTGGGTTTCACTTTTACTGGGATTATTATATATCCTGATCGCAATATGCCTGATGTTCACACCGATGGCAAGTTATGTGGCTTTAAGCCTTTTATTCAGCGTCGCCATGTTCGTAAGCGGTACGCTCGAAATCCTTTTTGCCGTGTCGAACCGGAAGCACATTTCGAGCTGGGGTTGGTATCTGGCAGGTGGTATTATCGACCTGATACTGGGTATTTACCTCATGGCTAGTCCGGGACTGAGCATGACCGTACTGCCGTTTATCCTGGCGTTCTGGCTAATGTTCAGAGGCTTCTCTTCCACAGGCTATGCCATGGACCTGAAACGGTTCGGAACCGGAAACTGGGGTTGGTATATGGCCTTCGGTATCCTGGCAATCATCTGTAGCATCGCTATCATCTGGCAACCGGGATTGGGCGTATTCACCCTTGTTTATATGATTGCTTATGCACTTCTTATCATCGGTATCTTCCGTGTAATGCTTTCTTTCGAACTAAGAAGCCTGCACAAAAGAGCGACAACTCCGCTACAGTAAAGTTTTTTCCCCACTCGAATGGGACTTTTTCCCCACACGCATGGGTATTATTCCCCACATGCATGGGGCATTTTCCCCACCTATGTCAAAAAGGTGGGGATTTTGTTTCACTAAATATCCCTGTCTGTCATTCTTCCAGCCTTAATCATTTGTTCAATAAAAAAAATAACGTAGTTTTGTACTTGTATAGATACAGAAAAACACATTTGGGATTAAATCTAACTAAAAATAATACTCACAGTGAAAAAGGAAGATGAAGAAAAGGTAAGCGGGCTACCCGAAAATGCCTACAGAGAACTCAAAGAAGGAGAAGTATTTAACCCGATTATGTCACCTCAAAAACAATACAGGGAAGTAACCCCCTGGTCTGTATTCTGGGGACTTGTCATGGCTGTCATATTCAGCGCGGCTGCCGCCTATCTGGGATTGAAGGTCGGACAGGTGTTTGAAGCAGCTATCCCGATTGCCATCATTGCCGTCGGACTGTCGAGCGGTTTCAAACGAAAAAATGCATTGGGAGAAAATGTGATTATCCAATCTATCGGAGCCTGTAGCGGTGTAATCGTAGCCGGGGCGATTTTTACTCTTCCTGCCCTGTATATCCTTCAGGACAAATATCCGGAAATTACCATCAACTTTTTTGAAGTATTCATGAGTTCGCTGCTGGGCGGCATACTCGGCATTCTTCTGTTAATCCCGTTCCGGAAGTATTTCGTTTCGGATATGCATGGCAAATATCCGTTCCCGGAAGCAACAGCAACCACCCAGGTGCTTGTTTCGGGCGAGAAAGGTGGAAGCCAGGCGAAACCGCTTATTCTGGCGGGTTTGATCGGAGGTTTATACGATTTTATTATTGCCACTTTCGGTTGGTGGAGCGAAACTGTCAGCACGCGCATTGTCGGAGTTGGTGAAATGCTGGCCGACAAAGCGAAAGTCGTGCTGAAAGTTAATACAGGTGCCGCTGTACTGGGACTCGGTTATATCATCGGATTGAAATATTCCATGATTATCTGTGCCGGTTCATTCCTTGTCTGGTTGGTCATCATCCCGCTGATGTCTGCCATCTTCGGTACAGACGTATTGACATTCGGTAATGACGCTATTACCGCAACAGTCGGAAGCATGAGTGCCGAACAAATCTTTACGACCTATGCCCGCCATATCGGTATCGGTGGTATCGCAACGGCCGGAGTTATCGGCATTATCAATTCATGGGGAATTATCCGCGGGGCCGTCGGACTGGCAGCCAAAGAACTGAAAGGGAAAAATACGGAAGCAGACACAGCCACAGTACGCACACAAAAAGACTTATCGATGAAGATTATCTCAATCGGTATTTTTGCTACGCTGATTGTTACTTATCTGTTCTTCCATTTCGGAGTATTGGATAACTGGTATTATGCCTTAATCGGGTTGTTGATTGTCGGGATTATTGCCTTCCTGTTCACGACTGTTGCCGCAAATGCCATTGCTATTGTAGGAACAAATCCGGTGTCGGGTATGACGCTGATGACATTAATCTTATCGTCCATCATTCTGGTGGCTGCCGGACTGAAAGGAACGGCCGGTATGGTTTCGGCCCTGATTATCGGAGGTGTTGTCTGTACGGCACTTTCCATGGCAGGCGGTTTCATTACCGACCTGAAGATAGGTTACTGGCTGGGAAGTACGCCTGCTAAACAGCAGACATGGAAATTTCTCGGCACCTTAGTCTCTGCTGCAACAGTTGGCGGTGTAATCCTTATCCTGAACCAGACGTACGGATTTACGACCGGGCAGCTGGCCGCACCGCAGGCTAATGCAATGGCAGCCGTTATCGAACCGCTGATGAGCGGTTCGGGAGCACCCTGGGTGCTGTATGGCATCGGTGCCGTACTGGCTATCGTTCTGAACTTCTGTAAAATTCCGGCACTGGCATTCGCATTGGGTATGTTTATCCCGATGGAACTGAACACTCCGCTGCTGATCGGTGGAGCCATCAGCTGGTATGTAGGAAGCCGCAGCAAAGACCAGGCATTGAATACGGCCCGTTTGGAAAAAGGAACATTACTTGCATCCGGTTTCATCGCAGGTGGTGCCTTGATGGGAGTTATCAGCGCAGCTTTACGTTTTGGTGGCATCAACCTGCTGAATGAAAAATGGTTGGAAGGGAACTTTGCCGAACCACTGGCTGTTGTAATGTATATTGCATTGATGGCTTATCTGGCGATAAGTTCATTGAGCGCGAAAAAAGAATAAAATAAAGAATGGATGCACCGTTAGTTAATGTTGGAATTATGACAGGGAAGGCTCTCTCTTTCGTATTCAATGGAGAATATATCCATACGGAGAGCAGTTCCTTCCTGACGGGAGAACAACGCGCATTGTTTGTAAACGGAAATATCGTCTATAACGGCAAGCTCTACAAGGAACTTTTCTTTGAACCGGCTTCGCCCCAATCATCGTTCGACCTGAAAGCTGTGACAATCGGAGTAGACTTCCACTGGCAACGCCAGGAAGACCAACGCTTCAAAGGAGCACTGAACCTGGTGGCAACAAATGACGGGATTGTTGTAATCAACAGTATTGACGTTGAAGAATATCTGACAAGCGTGATTTCGTCTGAAATGAGTGCCACAGCATCAAAAGAGTTGTTGAAGGCACACGCCGTAATCTCCCGCAGCTGGCTACTGGCGCAGATAGAAAAGAATTTCCGCCTGGGTAACGCTTCGGAAAAATATGAGAGTTGCCATCGCGACAATAACCAATTAATCCGTTGGTACGACCGCGAAGATCATACCATGTTCGATGTGTGTGCCGACGACCATTGCCAGCGTTACCAAGGCATAACCCGTGCTTCTACCGAAATCGTACAGGAAGCGGTCCACGAAACACGCGGCGAGATACTGACCGATGGCGAATCCATCTGCGACGCACGTTTCTCTAAATGTTGCGGAGGCGTGACCGAACAGTTCGAACACTGTTGGGAGCCGGTGCCCCACTCCTATCTGACAGTTGTACGGGACAGTAAAGAGACTTCTTATCCCGACCTGACCGACCCGATTGAAGCGGAAATGTGGATACGTAATTCTCCTAACGCATTTTGCAACACAACAAAGAAAAAGATACTCAGCCAGGTCTTGAACAACTATGATCAGGAAACGATAAATTTCTATCGCTGGAAAGTGTCTTACACCCAGGATGAGCTGTCCGAACTGATTCATCGTAAAAGCGGCATTGACTTTGGCGAAATACAAGACCTGGTACCATTGAAAAGAGGTACTTCCGGACGTATCGAAGAGTTACAGATCGTGGGAACCCGCCGTATTTATACTATCGGCAAGGAACTGGAGATACGGCGCACTTTATCGGAAACCCATCTGTACAGTTCCGCCTTTGTGGTAGACAAAGAAGATATACGCGTTCGTATTCCCCAACGTTTCGTACTGACGGGTGCCGGCTGGGGGCATGGCGTAGGACTTTGCCAGATAGGTGCAGCCGTCATGGGTGAAAAAGGATATGCTTATACAAAAATACTGGAACATTATTTCCGGGGAGCATTCATAGAGAAAAGGTATTAATCTAAAAAGGTCGCTAATCTCACGATAGCGGCCTTTTTTTGTGTTTACCTATCTTTCCGGTTCCTAGTGGAATCCGGTTGTCTTTACTCTCACGAGCTCTAACTGATTACAAAGGAATAAAGAATAAATCAAGAAGACAAACAAAATAGATTAATAAGGATATTTTCCCCACAAAAAAGGGAAAAACACCGATAAAATTCATTAGAACGAACCTGACATACGGTCCACAAACACCCTTATCCGTCCTCTAACGTCCTGCCTGAAAGAAGAAGAAGTTTACATGATATTACATTTTAGCAAATTGTTGTTATCTTTGTATCCGAACGTTCGACAGGGACCAATACCCTGCTCTACTTAATTAAATACTGGTGAATGAATAGCTATATCATCCTCTCTATAATTGCAATTTACTTTGGCATACTGTTGTTGATTGCCTGGATAACAGGCAGGAAAAGTACAAGTAACGATGCTTTCTTTCTGGGAAACCGTAAATCTCCGTGGTATATCGTTTCTATCGGGATGATTGGGACATCGCTTTCCGGCGTCACCTTCGTTTCGGTTCCGGGGATGGTTCGCAGCATAGATATGACTTATATGCAAACGGTTTTCGGATTCTTTTTCGGATATATACTGATTGCCAAAGTGCTGTTACCGCTTTACTATAAATTGAAACTGACTTCTATCTACTCCTATCTGGGTGACCGGATTGGAAAGCGGAGTTATAAAACCGGTGCTTCTTTTTTCCTGCTTTCAAAGATTGTCGGGGCAGCGGCACGGCTTTATCTGGTTGTCCTGATTTTACAGCATTACGTCTTCAGTACCTGGAATATTCCTTTTTGGGTAACTGTTATCATCAGTATTTTTCTGGTTTGGCTATACACCTACCGGAGTGGAATCAAAACTATTATCTGGACGGACACGCTTCAGGCACTTTGCCTGGTTGCCATGCTGGTCGTCATCATCTGGAAGGTAAAAGATGCCATGGAACTGGATATGGAAGGCATGGTGCAAACCCTGACCGAGAATCCCCATTTTCGTATCTTTGAATTCAACGACTGGCACAGCACACAACATTTCGTGAAACAGTTTTTCAGCGGCATCTTTATCACCATCGTCATGACCGGGCTCGACCAGGATATGATGCAGAAGAACCTATCCTGCAAAAGCCTGAAAGATGCACAGAAGAATATGTACACCTATGGTTTTGCTTTCACGCCGGTCAATTTTCTGTTCCTGGCATTAGGTGTATTATTGTTGAGCCTGGCTTCTCAAAAGAATATCGAACTGCCGGCCTTAAACGATGATATTCTGCCGATGTTCTGCACTTCCGGAATCTTGGGGCATTCTATTCTAATTTTCTTTACAATCGGTATCATTGCAGCCGCTTTTAGTAGTGCCGATTCAGCATTAACGGCTTTGACCACCTCTTTTTGCGTCGATATTCTGGGAGTGGAAAAGGAGGAAGCGAACAAGGCTAAACGCACCCGATTGATGGTTCATTTGCTTATCTCTGCTCTGTTTGCCATAATAATCCTTATCTTTAAGGCCGTAAACAGCCGCAGCGTGATTGATGCCATCTATATGATTGCTTCTTATACCTACGGTCCTTTGCTGGGATTATTTGTCTTTGGCTTGTTCACCAAAAAACAACCGCGTGACAAATATGTTCCTTATATATGTATTCTCTCGCCGCTAATCTGTTTCGCAACGGATTATTTGGTGAAACAACATACAGGCTATGCCTTCGGTTACGAAATGCTGATGCTCAACGGAGCCATCACATTCTTTGGGTTATGGGTGGCCTCAGTCAAACACAAAACAATAAAAGTTTAAGAATATGGAAATCAAAAGTGCAGAATTTGTTATCAGTAACACAGACGTAAAGAAATGCCCCGCAGGAAACTTTCCGGAGTATGCCTTTATCGGGCGAAGCAATGTTGGCAAATCCTCCCTTATCAATATGCTGACAGGCAAGAAAGGTCTGGCAATGACTTCACAGAAACCTGGGAAGACATTGCTTATCAATCATTTTATTATCAACAACAACTGGTTTCTGGTCGACCTTCCCGGATATGGGTTTGCTCAACGGGGAAAAGAAGGAAGACAGAATATCCAGCGGATTATCGAAGATTATATCCTGGAACGTGAGCAGCTAACTAATCTATTCGTCTTAATCGACTGCCGCCATGAAGCACAGAAAATCGACCTGGAGTTTATGGAGTGGCTGGGTGAGAACGGAGTTCCTTTCTCCATCATCTTCACCAAAATAGATAAGATTAGTAAAGGCCGTCTACAAGAAAATCTGAAAGCCTATCAGGAAAAATTACTTGAAACGTGGGAAGAGCTTCCCCCTATCCTACTTTCTTCATCCGAGAAAAAAGACGGGCGGGAAGAAATACTTGATTATATCGATACAATAAATAAAAGTTTAAAAGGGTAGCATTATCCGGGAGCGACATGGTGTCGGTTGCACGGAATCGCCACAATTATACCGGAGCGGATACAATCATCCGCTCTGCAAGGTTGCGCTTCACCAAGTATAGTTGCCGTGCAACCACAGCCTCCTGAATAATTTTTCTTTACTTATCTTATGCCGGTTCCAAAAAAATAAATACATTTGTAATTCATCAAAACCGAAAGGAGTAAAGATATGAAAGCAATGGAATTACAGGGTGAACGCCTGGAACTGTTCAACGAAATCATTAACCTTGACACGGAAAGTATCGAGAAAGTAAAGAAGTATATTAAACGTATCGCATCTAACCGATACAAAATATCCCGTACTACTCAAGTGGATGACATTGACATCATCACTGATGAAGAGATTGAAAATGCTATGCGTCCATTATCTTATGAGGAGAAGATAGAAAGCCTTAGGTTGTCGGAGGCCGATCCTGTTTATTATACACAGGAAGAGATGCGAAAAGCTGTTGCTTCATGGAGAAACCTTTAACTATTAAAT
The DNA here is from genome assembly GCF_023656795.1 of Parabacteroides caeci. NCBI lineage: Bacteria > Pseudomonadati > Bacteroidota > Bacteroidia > Bacteroidales > Tannerellaceae > Parabacteroides > Parabacteroides caeci. Next base: position 140,184 of record NZ_JAMOKT010000001.1, on the reverse strand, counting down.
GGAAACGTCCAGCAAGGAAGAATGCTAGAGTAACTTATGCCTGGTATAAAAAAGAAATGGGCATTAGAGCTGCCGACAAATTCATAAACAGTATTTTAGATACTGTAAACTTACTGGCATTAAATCCTAATATGGGACAACCGATTGAACTGAATACCGAAACATGTAAAAGAAATTATCGTTCCTTCGTAGAACATAAGAACCATAAAATCATTTACTATGTAGAAAAAAAGACAATCTGTATTGCCAACATTTGGTCTAACAGTCAGAATCCGGAAGATTTTAATGAACAACTAAGATAAAAGGAAGCAGTTTCGCTTCCTTTTTTATCTTATATAGCCTTACAACGCCTCTCTTATCTTCTCCACCATCTCCTTGTACTCCTGTTCCGACAGATAAACTTTCTGCGGATTCATTGTGAATGTTCCTCCGAAATCGGGACCATCTTCATATTTAGGGGCCAGATGAAAATGCAGATGCGACAGCTTATCGGAATAAGCACCGTAATTTATCTTTTGCGGATTGAATACTTTCTGCATGGCACGGGTTACTTTTACGACATCTGCCATAAATGCATTCCGTTCGTCATCGCTCAGCATATTCAAATCGTGCACATGCTCTTTATAGGCAACCAGGCAACGGCCATAATAAGTCTGTTCCTTGAAAAGAAAAAGCCGGGAGACTGATAAAGGAGCTATTTCGATCATCAAATCATCTAAAGTCTGATTGTTCGTGCAATACAAACAATCTTTGGGATCACTTAAATTCATGTTATATCAGATTTATTTATAATGGGCGCTAAAGTAAACATAAAGCCCGGTAAAAACAAGAAACTTTTACCGGGCCTTTCCGAATATTTTAAATCAGCATCTTAGTAACTGATCTTACAACCTATGAAATAACTGCGGGGAATACCCGGACCATAAATATAGCCGGCATCCCGTTTCTCATATTTATCAAAATCATCCTGATAAGAATTAAAGATATTCTGAACACCTGCATTTACCTGCAAAGTAACAGATTTATAAAGAGGAAAATCATACGCCACCTTTACATTCAGGTCGAAGAAGTCCTTCGTTTTCTCCTCCCTGTCTTCCGGGATATAACCGGCCAGGTGCTGAACCAGCATGCTACCGGTATAAGTACCGGTCAACGAAGCCGTCAACCGCTTCACCGGGGTAAATGAAGAAGTGAAATAACCATATACATCCGGCGAACGGAACATCTTTTTCTGAGGTGCCAGATTCTCATTCTCACTCCAACTCTCCGGTTCTTTGTAACGGCTGCGCTGGATAGTTGCGCCTGCCTGAATCTGCATCCATGAATAGACGGCTTTTGCCTCCAGGTTTATTCCCATCACACGAGCACCTTTCCCATTACGACGTTCCATCAACAAGTTATTATCATTGTCGCGCCCTATCTCTTCAAGGATGAAGACATTACGCAGGTCTGTGTAAAAACCTTCTACCAGGAAATTAGTCTGTACCGGACCGAAACGACGGTAAAAGTCGGCAGAGGCACTGATACTTTGCGAGTTCTCTTCTTTCAGGTCCGGAGATATCTGGATGATCGCCACATCGCCGCCGACTGCCGTAATATGCAAGTCCTCGTCAAAAGCCTGAGGAGCACGGAAACCACTCGAATAAGACAGACGCAGGTTTATATCGCTGGTCGGATTAAAACGCACATTGGCACGCGGACTGAATATCGCATGGTCTATCAAATTGTGCTTGTCCATCCGTGCACCGATCAGGAAACTCCATTTCTCATTCTTCCACTCATTTTGCAGGAAAACACTACCGATATGCACAGTCTGCTCAATCGTACGGTTATAGCCTAACATCTTATCCTGCAAATCGTCATAGTTATATTCGGCACCTCCGGTAAACTCGGCAGGCATGAAAAGACATTTATCCCATTCATAGGAATACTGCGCTCCTCCGACAAAGGTCATATCCGTTGTGCTGCCATAAGCATTCGGGTTCTTGTCTGCGCCATAATAACTGTTTCTTTTTGTATGCTGGGCAGAAGTATACACATTCAGACGATGCTTATAATCCTTTGAAAACAAATCGAATTTCAAGCCGCCGCCATTGATGTTATGTTCGGTCTGCTCGGCAATATCGGCTTCGTGGGGAGGCAGGTCCAACAGGTTACCGCCACGACGGTATTCATTGATATTATGATATTCGAAAGTCAGCTTCGAATACATGCTTGTTTTCAGGTAAGAACGGAAACCGAGCGTGCGGGCATTCAGTTTGCCCAGTTCGGTATATCCGTCACCGTCATGGTCGTAAGCTCCGCGATAACGGTTCTGTCCGAACATATAAATACCGGCTTTATGGTCGTCCGTCACCAGCGAAGCATTTATCGTTGTGTTATTATCGGGACGGTCGCCGCCAATCATCGTCAGTGAGTGAGAAATCTGTGCCGAATTTCGCAACGGTTCTTTGGTAATGATATTAATCGTACCGGCAATAGCGGAAGAACCGAACAAGGCGGAACCTCCCCCACGCATAATCTCCACACGTTCGATCATATTGGCCGGAATCTGTTCCAAACCGTACACACCCGTCAGAGCACTGAATATCGGACGGCTGTCAACCAATATCTGCGTATAAGGGCCCTCAAGTCCGTTGATACGCACCTGCTGAAACCCACAGTTCTGGCAATTGTTTTCCACACGCACACCAGGCTGGAAGTTCAAACCGTCCGCTAAAGAAGTAGCATGTGTCGTCTCAAATGTTTTTGAATCGAGCACATTCACCAACGAAGGAGCCAGGCGGCGGGTTGTCTCATTACGGTTTGCCGATACGACAACCCCATCCAACGACACCAGGTCTTCCTCCGCCTCAAAATTGATTTCCAGCGTTTTTCCTTTCTTCAAGGTGATAGGTTTCTCTACTGTCTTAAAGCCCAGCGTTTTCATCACCAGGGTATATTTGCCTTCCGGCAGGTTCTTCAGGTAATAATGACCGGTAGCATCGGTCGATGTACCGATTGTCGTTCCTTTCAGAAATACATTAATAAAAGAAAGATGCTCACCCGTTTTCTTGTCCAGTATATGTCCTACGATATTGGCATCCGACGGATTCAGGGCCGGAGCATCATCCGCCCATGCTGCTGTAAAGACACAACACAGGCATAGTATAAGCGTAATTATCTTATTCATTGCGATTTGTTCTGATAAATAGGTAATGTTATAATGTAAAACACGGCACTTTCTAATTCAAAGCCTCCGATGTTTTATACTTTTGACCTGGGTCGAATACATATTTCACCTGGGTCAACTACATGTTTCACCTAGGTCAAAAATGTATTCGACCAGGGTCAAAAGATTAGAAGGACGGTATGTTTATAGTAGAAACACCTATCCTTATCAATAAAAGTCTTACTATTCTTTATCAGAAAACAGGAGGGGCACGAAGGCTAAGCAGCCCTTTGTCTGGGAGTTTATAATCCGGATAGACCGGATATTCTACTATTTCAGCGACTTGCTGTGCATTAAAATTCAGATGTAACGCATGAACAGCCCCATCTTCCACACTAAGAGTCGTCAGTATATGGAATAGCTGTATTTCGGAAAGAGAAGCATGATGATGGCAGGGACCGCCGTTCATCTTTCCGAAAGGGTGAGAATGGACAATCGTCGTGCCATGTTCGATATGGACATGGATAAATAACGTGATACAGCTATAGTAGGCGATAAAAATCACCGGCAGCAGCCATTTCAGATATTTTCTCATCGTTTGTCTCACGCCCTTATTGTTTGGAAGGTGCAAAATTACAAAATATTTTTTATACATTTGCTTATATATTCAATCAAAGCAAACTTTAAAACGACACCATGACAAAAGAACAAATGCTCGAACAATGGACTAGAATCTATGAGCAAGGATACTACAAATGCGCCTTCACCCCGAAAGTATATGAATATCTGGACGAGAAAACCGACCAGATTCCCGAAACGGTGATGTCGGGCCCAAAGATATATGTTGATTATGACGCCTGGATTATACATGAATTAAACGGGGACAATGCGGAACTGGCACGCCGCATGCTGGTTATCCTCTCGAAAATACGTCGCGACGGACCTATCCATAAATGGGGGATGAAAGATGATCTGGAGATTTGCCTGCTCATCGGTTACGGCCATGATTTCAGGAACCTGATTAAAGAGTCGGTAACCCGTCACAAAACACAAGGTCCGGAGTTATATGAAACAGCACAGATATTACTGAAATATTGCCCGTCCGAATCGGAAGCATTTGCCGACCTGCTTCTTTCCGATAAACTAAAGGAACTGGAAGAACAGCGAAACAACACCCATGAATTATACCTGGCTTTATACCTGGCCATCCTGTTGCTGGAACAGGATGCGGATAAATATGCCCGCTATCTGCCGGTACTGACTGCTTTGGCTTACAGATATTCCGGTCCGAGTTTCACTTTCATCCTGTATTTCTGCTATAAGTTCGCTCCCGAACTAAAAGAGCGTTTACTCCAACTGCTCAAAGAGACTATATCGGCACGGGCCTTGTTCTTCCATCTCAATCCGCATAAGATGCTGGCATTCCTGCAATCGATCGGGGCTCCTTTAGGCATTTATTATTATTTGATTCTGACAGAAGATAATGATGCCGACAAGGCATCCATGTTCCATACCTTATATAAAGAAGATAAAGAACTGTTCATGGAAGTCTACCGGATGCTGGCAAAGACAACTCCCATCCAACAGGCCGCCTACAGCTTTTACCTTTTGTCAATCCTGCTCGAACATGGAGAAGGCACGGAAGAACTGGCAGAAAGTACAGAGTTACAGACTCGCTGCATGCTTAACCTGCTGGGAGAAAACTTAGGTAACACCGATAATTTTATTTCAGCCCTGACGGACGATTCGACACCGCAAGTTACCTGGGAGAATCGTCTGAAGAATTGCGGCAACTTCGGCTGGGGATACGGGAAAAATGCTCCGGCTTTATTGATCGGTGCCCTGGCTCTTCTATACTGTGAGTCGGAACTGGTCCGGCGGTTCATCAACGTTCTGCTGATTCAGGTCCGTACCAGTGCCGCAATAAATAATCCGGTATATCTTACATACATATTCCTTGAAACACGTAAGAAATGGCTGAACAGTTCTCCAAAGGAAAGCCTTCGGCTATTACTCGACACCACCAGCCGGTTCACCTATGCCGAAGCCTTCAAAGCCTATGCCTATAACCCGAACCGGATGCAGGACGTTCTGGATAAAGAAGATATTATCAGCCACCAGTCTCTGGCACTGGACTTGCTAAACAGCGGCGACCTCTCGATCGAAGAGACACAGAACTGGCTCGACATGATTTACGGAACCTGTAAAATAACGGACGTCCAACCGTTGCTCGGGTTATTATCCAACAAATCGAAGATACTCCGCAAGACTGCCGAAGAGTTGATTAACCTCCATGAAGAAGCAACCCGTCCGTTGCTGGAATCGGGATTATCCAAACTGAAAGGAGATGCCCTGGCAGCCGGTAAACGAATCATCAAACGCTGGGACAACGAACGGAAATTCGGTGCAGACTTTACCTTTACCAAAGAAAGCGTCGTCGAATATTGCAACGACAACTTCGACAAGGATAATCAGAAATTCATTGCCTGGATACCCGAAGACATGTTCACCGACGTACGCTTTGCCGACATGACCGAAAAAGCGCCCGCCATCGTCACCCGTTATATCCTCTCCGAATATCTCTGTCTGGAAGAAGCCTACAAAATAAAGGTTTGCGATAAAATAACGGAGCAGTTGCATACTCCGGACTTCCAGCAAATGATGGAGAACATTTATCTGTTCTGGAAAGAGAACGGAGCCGAAGCCAAAAAGAAAATGATTATGGTCCCGTATTGCATCTACGGTTCCGACACACAGATACTCCGCCTCAAAACGCAGTTGAAAGACTGGGCCGAAGCTTCACGCGGTGCTATCGCCGCCTTTGTGGTCAACGCCATCGCCATGAACGGAGGAAGCGTTGCACTGGTCATGATAGACGGTATCTCTGTCAAGTTCCCCAATAATCAGGTCAAAAATGCCGCCAAGGCAGCCTTCTCTTTTGCAGCCAAAGCATTGGAAATACCGGAGGATGAACTCTCCGACAAGATTGTCCCCACCCTGGGCTTCAATAAGGAAGGAGAAAAGATTCTCGATTACGGTCCGCGAAACTTCACAATAACCTTGATGCCCGACTTCTCACTTTCTATCTTCGACAACGAAAAACAGAAAGCCATCAAGTCGATGCCTGCTCCCGGAGCCAATGACGACGCAGTGAAAGCGACGGCCGCCAAAAAGGAATTCTCCGAACTGAAAAAACAAATCAAGGCCACCGTACAGTCACAAACCAACCGTTTGGAAAAGGTACTGATGAACGGACGTCGCTGGACAGCCGGTTCCTGGAACACCCTCTTTGTAGAGAACCCGATTATGCACCGTTTTGCAACCGCCCTGATATGGGGTGTGTATAACGGAGACAAACTGACCGGAACGTTCCGTTATATGGAAGACGGCACATTCAATACAGTAGATGAAGAGGAATATACGCTGCCCGAAAAAGCTGCTATCACCCTCGTCCATCCCATCGAGCTGGAGGAAGAAGTTCTTGCAAGCTGGAAGGAGCAACTGGATGATTATGAAATTGTGCAGCCCATCCCGCAACTAACCGCTCCCATAATTGTTTTAGGAGAAAAGGAGACGGACGGAAATAAGATAACCCGTTACAACGGCCTGACCGTCAAGTCAGGAAAGATAAGCGGTATGGCAAAGAAACACAACATGGTTCGCGGAGAGGTATGGGATGCCGGCAGCTACACTTGTTATCATCTGGTAGACAAATACCTGAATATGGCCGCCCTGCTGAACTTCGAATATATGTACATGGGCCAGGAATATAATGACGACGTGACACTCGGAGATGTCATCTTCTACCGCCTGGGAGAAGACCAGACGACCGACGACGAACCGAAAAACAACGCAATCCTCTCGCCCGAAAGTGTTCCGGCCCGCTTCCTGAGCAGTGTATTGGGTATTTTTGATGTATTGAAAGAAGAATAAAAGGATATGAAGAGAAAGCAACAACCGGATTTAGCAGCATTATTCGACAGCTATTGCGAAGCATATACAGCATCCGACTGGCAGGTTCTGAAAACATTTCAGGAGATGCCGCTCGACGACATAATCCGTAAGAACAAACAGGCAGCATACGATTATTTATATAGTGATGTCGCATTGAAAAAGAGACTGATCTGGTTGAATAAGCTGTTTTCCGATTGCGGCTTGAAAGACTATGAGCAGTTACTGGGATTACTGAAGGAAAACTCCAAACTAATCCGCAGAAACATCGAAAAGATCATCCTCGACAAAGAGAAGAAAACCCGCAATTTACTGGAACAACTGTATCCAGAACTGGACGAGGATTCGCAGAACTGGACCCGGCAGTTATTCAAATACTGGGATAACGCACATGCCTCAGCCCGTAAAATCAAATTCAGAAACAAACAGGCTGTTATCGACTATTGCAGCAAACATATCGAGCTCTATTGCACGCAACAAATAGCCTGGTTACCGCAGAAGCCTTATACGAGAATCCATTGGGCAAACGAAACCGATGTAGACGAGTTTGTGCCGCGCCATGTGCTCCGCTATGTATTAAGCGAACACATGGCACTCACCCAAATCACCCGGCTGCATGCCTGTGATGCGATTGTCCCTTTCGTCGATGAAAAAGAATGGCAGGCGGCCCTGGAAGAACTGTTCCGGTATTGGCTGGCAGACAGTGCGGAGGCCAACAGGAGGATGCTTCTGCTTCCTTATTGTTTCTACGGGGCAGAATGGCAGATAGTCCAATTAGCCCCCCTGATAAAGTCATGGTCGAAAGCCTCCCGCAAACAACTTGTCGGCCTCACGATGAAGTTGCTGGGATTGAAGGCTAGTCCTAACGCGCTTATCATACTCAACGACTGGATGGAGACTGCTCCCAACGGCATGTACAAACGTGCTGCCTGGGAAGCATTCCGTCAAGCCGCCATCCGGAAAGGCCTGTCGATAGAAGAACTCGCCGACCAAATCATCCCCGACTTCGGTTTTAACCGCCAGGGAGAAAAGAGGGTGGATTATGGCACACGTACTTTCCGGGTAACTTTGATGCCCGACTTCAGCATATCCGTACTTGATCTTGATAAGCAGAAAGTAAGCAAGTCACTTCCCGCCCCTTTAAAGAGCGATGATCGGGAGAAAGCTGAAAATGCCAGAGCCGAACAGGCCAGCCTGAAGAAACGGGTTAAGACGCAGACTAATATTCAGAAAAAACGGCTGGAACAGTCGCTCAAGAACGGACGGACCTGGCCCAAAGAGGCCTGGCTGGCAACTTTTATAGAGAATCCGGTCATGCGGTATATAGCAACCGGACTTATCTGGGGCGTTTATAAGGAAGGGAAACTCCAGGATTCTTTCCGTTACCTGGAAGACGGCACGTTCACAACTGCCGACGAAAAAGAATTCCTTCTCCCGGACAACGCAGTCATTTCCCTCGTGCATCCGATTGACTTGCCCGATGAAACGCTGGCTGACTGGAAAGAGCAACTGGACGATTACGAGCTTATTCCTTTCATTCCCCAACTGAGCGCACCGGTCCATCGTCTGACCGAAACGGAAAAGCAGGGAGATACCCTTCTTCGTTATTCAGGGAAAAAAGTCTATCTCAGCAACATTTACGAGTTTGAAACGGCAGATATAACCATCCGGATAGAAAACAACACGCTTCATATCATAGACCGGTCTCTCAATGTGGTGGCACAACTTTCGTTTGTTTATGAAGAAAGTGATTGTTTCCTGAAAGAGTTATACTTCTCATCCGTGGAAGAAGGGGAAGATATAAACACCATACAGTTGCCCAAAGAGGAAAGGCTACCGTTATCGTCTATCCCCGAACGCTTTATCAGCACCCTGCTGGATATACTGAATCGTGCCTTTCCGCTGAATGAATAATCGAATAAAACAAATACAGCACTTACATATATTATATGGATAACAAAATTCAGAAACCATTGATGGAGATGCGCTATGCCGACGAGCTTGCCGCACTCCGCAAACAAGATACAGGAGCCAAGCCTGCAAACTGGCAACTCTCTCCCCGTGCAGTCCGTGCCTTTATCCTCGGTCAAAGCGAACCGATAGAACTGGACGGACGGCAGGTCACCATCACCCCGAAGTTCTTCGGCGATGACGCCCTGGTTGAACGTGCCATCATCACCCTGGCCGGTAACCGGGGATTAATGTTGGTTGGTGAACCGGGCACGGCAAAGACCATGTTAAGCGAACTGCTTTCTGCCGCTATCTGCGGCATCAGTACCAATACAGTACAAGGTACGGCCGGAACCAGCGAAGACAATATCAAATATTCCTGGAACTATGCCCTTTTGCTTGCCAAAGGACCGGTCAAGGAAGCCCTTGTCCCCTCTCCCGTCTATATCGGCATGAAACGGAGAATCATCACACGCTTCGAAGAGATTACCCGCTGCCCGCTGGAAATACAGGACAGCCTGATCAGTATTATGAGCGACCGGGTATTGAATATACCCGAACTGGGAGAAGAAGGGTTGCTCTTCGCCTCATCCGGATTCAATGTGATAGCAACCGCCAATACCCGCGACAAAGGGATTAACGAAATGAGTAGTGCCCTGAAACGCCGTTTCAACTTCGAGACAGTCGAACCGATACGCAGCGTAGCATTAGAAAGCCGCATCATCACCGACCAATGCCAGGGAATGCTGGCTGCCAACGGCTTGGAAATGCCGGTGCAGGAAGAGGTTGTCGACATTCTTGCCTCCACCTTCAACGAACTACGCAACGGAACCTCCTTCGAGAAAGCCAAGATACAGAAGATGTCGGGCGTAATGAGTACAGCCGAGGCCGTATCCGTTTATTACCAGTCCGCCCTGGACGGATATTATTACGGAGACGGAAGCGTAAGTATGCGTTCCCTGGTACAAAACCTGTTGGGTGCCGTCATGAAAGAAAACAAAGACGATTTGCCCAAACTGAAAGATTACTTTAACGGCGTAGTCCGGCTGAAAGCCGAAAGACAAGGAGGAAAATGGAAGGAATATTACGACAACCGGACCTGGCTGAAATAGAGCACCTCTTCGCTACCAGTTTCAATATGGACGGACAAGTGGTGTACTTTCCGGTACGTCACCACTCCCCTGCCTGTGCGCTGCATCTGCAACGTACAATCGACAGTTTCCGTCCGGAACTGATCCTGATAGAAGGGCCTTCGGATTCGGCACAACTGTTGCCTTACATAGCCGACGAAGAATCGGTTCCGCCTTTTTGCATCTATTACAGTTACGATGACAAGGAGGGAAAAGTAAGTGAAGAAAAAGAGAAGTATCGCGCTTACTATCCATTCCTCTCTTATTCGCCGGAGCTGGTCGCTATCCGTGAAGGGGCACGTCGCAACATACCGACCCGTTTTATAGACCTGCCCTATGCACTTCGACTGATAAATAAAATAGAGGAAGAGCCGCAGACACAGTTCTATTATAATGAGAATAAGGAATACGAAGTAAATACCTATACGGCCATGATTGCCCGCAAAGCCGGATGCCGCAGCTTTGCGGAATTTTGGGAAAGCCGCTTCGAACTGGATACCGGAAAAATGAAAACACACGATTTCGTGCGTAACGTATTTCATCTCGGTTATTTCATGCGGCTGGCAACACCGGGCAACGAAACGTCTCTGAAAGAAGACCGGCAACGGGAAACTTATATGGCAGCAGAAATACGGAAAGCAATCCCCAACCATCAGAAAATACTGGTAGTGGCAGGTGCTTTCCATATCTCCGACTTAATGGATGAGTTGCAATCAGACCGGAAACAATCGCTGAAATCAGGCAACCCGGAGCATGTCGCTTCTTATCTGATGCCTTACACATTTAAGGAAGCCGACAGTAAAAGCGGTTACGCCGCCGGTATGCCCTTCCCTGCTTTCTACCAGGAAGTCTGGGAAAAGATGGAAAAACAAAAGAAAGACCCGTTTGCTTCGACCGTTCTCGAATATATTATAAAGACGGCCCGTTATGCCCGTAAAACACAGATAATCTCCCTGCCCGATGAAATCAATGCCTTGAATATGGCACGTTCGCTGGCTATATTGAGAGGCAAACAGAGTGCCGGCGTATATGAATTGCTGGATGGTGTACGAAGTTGTTTTGTGAAAGGCGACCTGAATGCGACTTCGACTTTCGAAGTGGATTTCCTGTACCGTCTTCTCTCCGGGATGGGTGCCGGAAAGATTGTGGCCAACGATTGCATCCCGCCTGTGGTCCGTGAGTTTCGTTCCTTATGTTCGCTTCACCGGTTAAAGACATTGACTATCGAACGGCAGGAAGTAACGCTCGACATCATTAAGAATCCGGCCCATTACAGGAAAAGCCGTTTCCTTCACCAGATGGAGTTTTTGGAGACAGGTTTCGCCACCCTTCAGTCTGGTCCCGATTATGTGAACCAGAAGAACAAAAACCTGGTACGGGAACAATGGATATGCCGTTACGGCACAGGCGTTGAAACCCGTTTGATTGACCTGTCCGTCTATGGGGCGACACTCTCGCAGGTTTGCAACTCGCTCATCGAAAAGAATTTTAAAGACAGCATGACGGCAGAAGAGCTGGGCAAACTGCTCATCTCCGTTCAGGTGATGGGGATAGAAGGCTTTTATTCCCGGTATGAAGACACTGTCCGGCTGGTAGTGGAAAGCGAAGGGAATTTTATCAGCCTCTGCAAACTTATCAACAGCCTGTTATACCTCGCCAATATGCAGCAATTGATGGACGGAACTATCCAGCCGGTCATTGCCGGATTGGCACGAACCGCGTTCAATGGAGCAGTCGTACTGATTCCGTCACTGAAAAGCACAACGGAAGAAGAAGAACAGGAAATATGTGAACAGATGCGCAATCTCTACAGTTTCACCATGGATACGAAAGACTGGTTCGATACCGCCGCTTTCCTGTCTGCCGTAGAGAAGATATTGAACGATAGTTTCAGCAACAGCCGCCTCTTCGGCCTCTGCCTTGCTATACATTATAAAGAAGGACAAACCGGACAGGCTGTTTTCTGCCGGCAGATAGCCGCCTACCTCGAAAGCAGCATCACGCATCCTGAGCAGGCGGCCTCCTTTATCTGCGGCCTGTTTCTGATTGCCCGCGATGTGTTATTTACCGACCCGCATATCCTGGAAGCGATAGACCGCGTTATCGCCAATGCCGACCAGGAGACTTTCCTGACTATTCTGCCCAACCTGCGTTATGCCTTCACCGGCTTTCTCCCGGCAGAAGTCAGCCGTCTGGGACAACAGGTTGCGGAATATCATCAGGTAGCGGAAGCCCGCTTAACAGGAAGTATCACTGTTTCGCAACAGGAAATCACCGAAGCTATGCGCCTGGATAAACTGGCGGCAGAAGCACTAAAAACATGGAGAATCATCGAATGGACAAGCACGAAATAGTCAACCGCTGGCGGCTTATATTGGGAGACTTTGCCGAAAACAGCCTGCCCCTCGACCCGGAGAACGCAGAACTGGACGGTACGCTTTATTTCCTATACAACCGCGAATATACCGATGAACAGGGAATACGGAACGACTTCCCGAACCGGGGAGGCCGTGGCGGCTCCATGCTGACCGTCCCCGGATGGCTGAAAAAAGTAAAGAAGCTGTTCCCCAGAAAGACCGTCGAAATCATGCAGAAACAGGCTTTGGATAAATATAACCTTACCCAACTGCTGACCGACGAATCTGTCCTGAGCCAACTCGAACCGAATATCGGACTGCTGAAAAATATCCTGACGTTCCGCAACATGATGCCGGAACATGTCAGAAAGCTGGCTTATTCAATCGTGGAACAGGTCATAAAAGAGATTCAAAAGAAGCTGGAAATAAATGTACGCAAAGCCTTCTACGGAAAGAAACTTCCGCATACCAATTCCAGCTACAAAATATTCCGGAACTTCGATTTCAAGCAGACCATCGAAAAGAATCTGAAAAACTACAGTCGCGAACACGGGACAATTATCCCCGACCGCCTGTATTTCAACCAGAACATACGTCGTTACAATCCCTGGCATATCATCATCCTGGTAGATGAGAGCGGCAGCATGCTCGATTCGGTAATCTATACGGCTGTCATGGCCTCCATCTTTGCCAAAATGCCCTTTCTTTCGGTCAAGCTGGCGATATTCGACACATCGGTCGTCGATTTGAGCGAACATCTCGACGATCCGGTCGGTATCCTGATGAAAGTACAGCTGGGTGGCGGAACGGATATACATAAAGCGCTGGAATATGGAAAGAAACTAATCTCCGCGCCACAAAAAACAATAGTAGTACTGGTAAGCGACCTTTACGACGGGAACAACTATAGTTATATGTTCCGCTCCTGCCGCGACATCATCGAAGCAGGAAGTAAGTTGTTCATATTGCCGGCACTCGACTACTCCGGTGCCCCCTGTTATGATGTCCGTGCCGCACGGACCATTGCCGGCATGGGTGCCGATGTAGCCGCAATAACCCCTGAAGAGTTAGCAGAATGGATAGGAAAGATTATATCATAAACGGAGACGGATGCCACGCTTCCGCCGGACAGTTCGTCGCTTTTGCCAACGAGGCCTTCCTGGTTACGCTGGCAAACAAAGGTCTATATAAACGTGCCCTGAAAGACCTGGAAACGACCGGACAAATCGCCCTGACGGTTACAGGCAGCAATCTACAGGTCCAACTGGACGACATCACCGTCTGCCTCGCCCCCAATGTATCCCAAAGTACATGCAGCTGTCCTTCCAAAACTGTCTGCAAGCATATCCTGATGGGAATACTTGCCGCAGCCGGTTATGCAGCAACCGCAGAAGACGATAACGCCCTGCCGGAAACGTCTCCGGACCTGCCTTCTTCCGCCCCCTGGGAGAAATTGATAAATGCAGACCTTACGCAACTTCGCAAACAAGCCGGCAAGAAATTGTTCGAAGACACCCTCCGTCTTATCCAGGATGGCTGGACGGCCGACTTCACGGAAGGCGATATGCTGGAAGCCACTATCAACACCGAAAACATCACGGTCTATTTTCCCAAAGAAGACAGCCTGAACCGTTCCGTCTGCAAATGCGGAGAAAACGGATTGTGCAAACATAAACTGATAGCCATCCTGTCATACCTGAGCCGGCAGGGAATACTATCGTCCGACTCCGCCGGCAACCAGCCGGAACTCTCCCTACTGACGGAGGATACGGTAAAAGTCCTACAGGGAGCTTCCCGTTTCATCCTCGGCATATTGGAAAAAGGCCTGATCAGTTGTGGAGAAAACGAGGCGGAAACAGCCATCCAGTATTCCATCCGCCTGGAAACCTGCGGAATCGGAAATCTGGCCCGCTTATTCCGTTCGCTCTCCTCCGATATCGAAAATATGCTTGCCAAACATGTGGGTTTTCAGCCTCTGACAACTTTTGCCACGCTCTCCCGGTTGTATAACACGCTTACCTTACTCTTACGGAATACACAAAACAACGAGATGCTCGGCAAACTGATTGAAGGGACACGCTCGGATTATTACACCACCCCTATCGGCCATTTCACCGGACTGGGCGCTTATCCCTGGCAAACCCGTTCGGGTTATTTCGGAATTACGGCTTATTTCTTCTATCAGGAGAAAGAGAGTATCTGCACACTGACATCGAGCATGGCTGATTATTATGAACATACCCAGTCACTCGTTACACCGGAAAACCTGAGGAAACAACTCGAGATGCAAAGCTTTTGGGGGAACAGCGCATCACTGGCCCGGTTATCGATATCCACCCTTACATTGCGCAACTTCAAGCTGAACAGGCAAAACCGCCTCTCATCGTCTTCACAGACACAATGTGAGATAGCAGATAAAGTAACAATCGGTCATCTGAATACATTACTTACGGTTCCGGAGTTATCCGATTTATCCATACGTCCGGACCAACACTACGATTATTTCCGGAAAAAACAACCCGAACAACTGGCTTTAGTCCCTTTCACTCATCTTTCAGAGGTACGGTTCAGCTCCTCCGAACAGAAACTCTATTTCACCATGACTGACGGTCAGACAGAGACGGAAGGTTCCCTGGCATACAGCGAACTGAACCGTAATGCCATCCGCAAACTGGAACAACTGGGACAACCCTATACAGAAAAGAAACAGCGTTACATGGTCTGCCAGAAACGACCGGACACACTGATTCCAATCAGTATTATCACCGCTTCAGAGATTGATAACTTCTACTTCTAACTTTTTAAAAGCGAACACAATGATCATAAAGAATCTCCTTGCCGAACTGGAACTCCAGCTTTCCGACATCGCCTTCTCCGGCTTGCGCAACATACAACCGGTCACCCTCCAAAAGCTGGAAGACCTCAAACACTGGATGAATGAATTAAATATGTCTGAAGCTATCCGTTTAACAGACCGTTTTATCGATTCGGTCTATGCCTGGCAAGCCGGACAAACAACCCTGGAAACCGTCGCCACCAATCTATGTGCACTGGAGTTTTATGAAAAGAATATAGTTAACAATTAATTTTGACATCAAAGGTTTTATTTAAAATATTTCCAACTAATTGTAAGCATATCATACTATATATCTAATAATTTGTTACTTTTGTGGGCGATTTTAAAACGTACACAAAATCTACAAATATCATAAGTCTATGGCAAAGATAACAAAAGAGGAAGCACTTCGGTATCATTCCGAAGGCAAACCCGGAAAGATCGAAGTAATTCCAACAAAACCCTATAGTACACAAACAGATTTATCATTGGCTTATTCTCCCGGTGTGGCAGAGCCTTGCCTGGAAATAGAGAAAGAACCGCTTGATGCCTATAAATATACATCAAAAGGTAATCTGGTAGCCGTTATCTCTAACGGTACCGCTGTTTTGGGACTGGGTAATATCGGAGCGCTTGCCGGCAAACCGGTTATGGAAGGCAAAGGCCTCCTGTTTAAAATCTTCGCAGGAATCGATGTATTCGATATCGAAGTGGACCAGAAAGATCCCGATAAGTTCATCGAAACCGTAAAAGCAATCGCCCCTACTTTTGGTGGTATCAACCTGGAAGATATCAAAGCGCCCGAATGTTTCCAGATTGAACAGCGACTGAAAGCGGAACTGGATATTCCGGTGATGCACGACGACCAGCACGGTACGGCAATCATCTCCGGTGCCGGTCTGCTCAATGCGCTTGAAATAGTCGGAAAGAAGATTGAAGATGTAAAAATCGTTGTCAACGGTGCAGGCGCCGCTTCCATCTCTTGTACGAAACTGTATGTGATGCTGGGAGCCCGCAAGGAAAACATCATTATGTGTGATAGTAAAGGGGTTATCTCTACGCATCGTACCGACCTGAACGAATCGAAGAAGGAGTTTGCTACTACAAGAGATATAAAGACGCTGGAAGAAGCCGTTGTCGGTACAGACGTATTTCTGGGATTGTCTGTTGCCAATGTGCTGACACAAGAGATGGTGCGTTCCATGAACGAAAACCCGATCGTATTCGCTCTGGCTAATCCGAATCCGGAAATTTCATACGCCGATGCAATGGCATCACGCGAAGATATTATTTTCGCAACAGGACGTTCGGACTATCCGAATCAGATCAATAATGTATTAGGATTCCCGTATATCTTCCGCGGAGCATTGGATACACATGCCAAAGCAATCAACGAAGAGATGAAACTGGCCGCCGTACATGCCATCGCCGAACTGGCAAAAGAACCGGTTCCCGATGTGGTAAATGCAGCGTATAAACTGAAACGTACGACTTTCGGACGCGATTATATCCTGCCGAAAGCACTCGACCCACGGTTGTTGACACGAGTATCGGTTGCTGTTGCCAAAGCAGCTATCGAGTCGGGTGTCTCACGCAAAACAATCACAGACTGGGAAGGCTATGCCAACCATTTGCGTGAAATGATGGGTTATGATAATAAACTACTCCGTTCCTTCACCGATATGGCAAAAGCAAATCCGAAACGTGTGGTATTTGCCGAAGCCAACCACGTGAACATGCTGAAAGCTGCTGTAGAAGCCAAAGCCGAAGGAATCTGTTATCCGATCCTGTTAGGCAATGAAGAACGTTTGGAAAAAATTGCTGCCGAAGAAAACCTGAGCCTGGAAGGTATCGAAATCGTCAACCTGCGCCACGACCGTGAAGAAGAACGCCGCGACCGCTACGCCCGTATCCTTTCTGAAAAGAGAGCACGCGAAGGCGTTACTTTCTCGGAAGCACGCGAAAAGATGGTCGGTCGGAACGCTTTCGGTATGATGATGGTGGCAACCGGCGATGCGGATGCATTTATCACAGGTGTTTACAGCCGTTATTCGGAAGTGACAAAGTTGGCGGAAGAGATCATCGGTATCCGTCCGACATACGATCATTTCGGTGCCATGAACATTGTAACTTGCAAAAAGGGTACTTTCTTTATGGCAGATACGCTGATTAACCGTCATCCGTCAACAGAAGTCCTGATCGACATTGCCCGCCTGACGCATGATGCGGTGAAGTTCTTCGCGCACGATCCGGTTATCTCGATGGTATCTTATTCAAACTTCGGTTCCGATAAACAGGGAAGCCCGCTGAAAGTACACGGCGCTATCGAATACCTTCACAAGAATCACCCGGAAATCGTCGTAGACGGTGAAATGCAGGTAAACTTTGCATTAGACAAGAAGTTGCGCGACGATATGTATCCGTTCAACAAGCTGAAAGGCAAAGATGTAAACACATTGGTATTCCCGAACCTGAGTTCGGCCAACAGTGCTTACAAACTATTGCTCGAAATGGGTGTCGTAGAAACCATCGGCCCGATCCAGATGGGATTGAACAAACCGATTCATTTCACCGACGTAGAAAGCTCTACCCGCGACATCCTCAACCTGACAACCGTTGCCGTTGTAGATGCAATCGTACAGGAGCAAATTGAAAAAGGAGAATAAGAACTTTATTCTTTATATAGGAAGAGGCTGTGCAGAACAGCCTCTTTTTTTGTATCCTATTGAAGCACCAAAATACAAATATAAGGCATATATTTGCATTCAGTCAAACAATAGAAGATTCGATCTATGTACGAAAACGAAATAAAAGAATATGACCAGTTGGTCAAAGAATATAAAGAACAGATTTCTGACAGGTTCTCAAAAGAGGATTTCATTACCTACAATGAAATTCTTTTCTCAACACACAACTGTGCCATCGAAGGTAATTCGTTTTCGGTAGATGAAACACGTATCCTGAAAGAAAAGGGATTAGGTATGATTCCGCAAGGAAAACCATTAGTTGAAGCTTTTGAAATACTGGATCATTTCAGTGCATACGAATACATGATCAAAAACTTAGAAGGTCCCCTGACTGAAGAGTATATTAAAAAGTTACATTTCATCCTGACTGAACATACGCTTGCCTACAGGCATCCCGGAGCTACTCCCGGTGAATATACAGATGTTGATATGTGTGCGGGAGATACAATATTCGGCGATCACGAAGAATTAATACAAAGAGTCCCCCATCTACTGGAATCAACAGAAAAAGCACTTGAAAAAGGAATCCACCCCATGGTTGTAGCCGGTTTATTTCATGGTTATTTCGAATATCTCCATCCTTTCAGGGATGGAAACGAGCGCATAGGACGCCTGCTTGCAAATCGTATCCTTCTACAAAAAGAACTTCCTCTCCTGATAATCAGAAACGATGACAGAGCCGAATATATAAATTGCCTGAAATGTATCCGCAAAGAAAATACGCATGAATATCTCATACATTTTTTCTTCCGGACAGCCATGAACAGGATGAGCAATGAAATTGCGGAAAAAAAGAATCTTACCCGGAACTTCTCAAAAGGCTTTTTAGATGAATTCCTCAAAGCGTAAGTAATCCCGATAATCTTCAGGCAATCCCCAGTAACTCCACCTCAAAGATTAACGTTGAAAATGCAGGAATCGGACCGGAAGCCCGGTTACCATATCCTACTGTATAAGGGATATAAATAACCCATTTATCCCCTACATGCATTTGTTGAAGTGCAATCTGCCATCCTTCGATAACCTGGTTCAGACGGAAGGCCTCCGGGCAGTTGCGTTCGTATGAATTATCAAATTCGCGCCCATTCATCAGAGTCCCCCGATAATGAACGGAAACAACGTTATCCAACTGGGGAGAAACAGTACCGCTCCCCTGCTCCGTTACTTTATATAATATCCCGCCAGCCAGTTTCTTTACACCTTCCTGTGAAGCTATTTCTTCCAGATACCGCAGATTTTGCTCTTTATATTCTTCTTTCCTGTTCTTTGCCATTTTTATATTATTCTCCGTTACCGGAATTTTGTTAATTCAGTTAATTCAGTTAATTCAGTTAATTCAGTTATTATCAGAATTGAACTATCCTGTCATCAACCTCACTTGACTATTGCAGGTCTATTTGCCGTCTGCTTTAGCTGACGGACTAGTAAAGAATCTATCTCTTTGGACTTTAGTCCCATTTCTTAAAGCTTTCTATCTGAGAGAAATGTGGCTAAAGCCAAAAAAGAACCTGCTTATAAACCGTCAGCTAAAGCAGACGGCAAATGAACCTGTAACAGATGAGTCACATTGACAGTTGGATAGCTCAATTATTTCTAAATTGGCACATTGGCTCATATTCTTATGATTTTAGCAAATAAATTCCGGTAAAATAGGAGAATAAAATTCATTCCTTTTGATAACAGCGAACATTCTTGCTACCAGTTTAGCCCGTAGAGCATTGATGATGGTCATTTTATTCTTTCCTTCATCCACTTTGCGTTCATAATATGCTTTCAGCTCACCACTTTTTCTATGTATTACAGCTACAGCTGACATATGCAACAGTGTTTTTATATACTTACAAGCTCTCTGCGAGACTCTGTTTTTCGAATGCTGGCTACTTCCTGAAGTATAAGCAAATGGAGCTACACCAGCATAGCAACAGAACTGCCTGGGGCTTTCAAAACGTGTAAAGGCTTCCGTCACTATTATCATATTCATGGCCACAACGCGCCCGATCCCATCTATGAACATTAATAAATCCATCTGCCGGCTTAATACTTTTGTTGACTCTATTATTTTATTCATCTCTTCTTCTATCCTTTTCAAAACCTCTTCCAAGGATTGCATTAATATTCTCAGTCTACCAGATTTGCTTTTGTATATTGCTTTGGGCAGATAATCTTTCTGATCTGTCATCTGTGCTTTATATTTCGATAAATCAACCAGATATAACGTGCGCTCCGCTTCCAATTGTTTCAAACGAGTCAATTCTTCAGACGGTCGTTTATAATAAGTTGCCTTATCATAAAAACGGGATGCGTACATAGCAATACGTTTAGCATCAACCTTATCGTTTTTTCCTCGAGTCATGCCTGAAGAGTACTTTATCTGTGTAGGATTTTCAATCCACAGTTTACAATCGGTGGATTTACAGGCACAAATCAATGGATATGTGTACTGACCCGTATGTTCTGCACAAATTAAAAAATCTTCATTTGCCATATTCAAATTCTGCTTTAATCCGTTGATCATCTTTACTATAGCTTGCGGATGATTACTCACTTGTTCCTCTGTTACAACTTTAGAATCACAAATAACACAGATGTCCAATTTCTTTTTTGATACATCTACACCGATAAAATAAAAGTTTTCCATATTTTTGTATAACCCAATTTTAAAGAGAGAAAGGAACGAGAACTTAGCCTAATAACCTTAACAACGAAGGTGTTATATTCTTATATAGGTCTGGGTTCCGGAGAGACAGAGAGTCCTAATATGAGCATGAAGCTTATTCTAATTTTCTACTGGTTCACTCACTGTCTTCCTTTCTTTCAATGATTTAACATTCTACAAAACTATTCTTTTCTATTTTATCGAAATCCTATGCGCCAAAACTAAGGTTATTTTCTATACTTGTAACATCCTCAATAAACCAAGTGGTAGAGCCGAGCAAACAGATTGTTATACCGGCTCCTTATTCCTTTCGGGCACAAAGATAAATCTTTCGATTATTCAAACCTATTTGTTCTCTAATCTGTTATGAATTAAATCTAAACAAAAAGTTATGCACATAAGTACATGGTGTTATACTATGCTTTGCCTTTTTCTGCCAATGACGCTGATGGCACAGGCTAAGCATAAGTACCTCGATCACGCATTGCCGGAAGCGTGGCAGGAGAATGACAGTAATTTCCAACAAACCCTACCCGTTGATGACAACTGGTGGAGGAATTTCAATGATCCGGTATTGGATTCCCTGATCGATGTGGCCGTGAAGCAGAACTATTCTGTGCAGATGGCTGCCGATCGTATCGCTATGGCGAAAGCCAACCTGCGCATACAACAGGGCAGTTATTCACCGACGCTGGGACTATCGGCGGGATGGAACCGGCAACAAAGCAGCGGCAACACCAGTAGTTTGCCGCAAACAATCACCCAATATGCCGATGCCTCGCTCTCCATGAGTTGGGAAATCGACGTATTCGGTAGTATCCGTAACCGGGTGAAAGCGCAGAAAGAGAATTTCGCTGCCTCCAAAGAAGAATACAACGCCGTCATGGTATCGCTTTGTGCACAGGTCGCATCGGCCTACATCAACCTGCGTGAACTGCAACAGGAGGTCGATGTAGTCACCCAAAACTGTCTGTCGCAACAGGCTGTAGTCGAAATCACCCAGAAAAGGTATGAAACCGGCCTGGTGTCAAAACTGGATGTGGCACAGGCACAATCCGTATATTACAGTACCAAGGCCTCGCTCCCCATGCTGGAAGCAGGTATCATCCAGTACACGAATGCCCTGGCTGTGCTGATGGGACTGTATCCGCAAGACGTTAAAGGACTGATCGACCATCCGCGCCCCCTGCCCGATTACATCGAAACCGTCGGAGTAGGATTCCCCGCCAACCTGTTACTGCGTCGTCCGGATATCCGTTCTGCCGAACGCCAGGTCAACGCCCAGGCCGCGACATTGGGTGCATCCAAATCCGACTGGTGGCCGCAGGTTTTCGTCAAAGGTTCCATCGGATTCGCTTCTCACGACATCGATAAGATAGCCAACCATAACAGCCTGACATATGAAATCGCACCCGCCATCTCCTGGAATTTCTTCCAGGGAGGCAAACTGGCACAGGCAACCCGCCTGGCAAAAGTCCAGTTAGACGAAACAATCAGGCAGTTCAACGAAACCGTCCTCACCTCCGTACAGGAAGTCGATAACGCGATGAGTTCCTATAAAAACTCCATCAAACAAATCGTCGCCCTCCGCGAAGTAGTCAACCAGGGCCAGCAAACGCTCGACCTCTCACTCGACCTGTATAAACAGGGACTGACGCCGTTTCAGAATGTACTGGATGCGCAACGCTCGCTGCTGTCGTATGAGAATCAATTGACACAAGCCAAAGGCCAGTCGCTCGTCTATCTGATTCAGCTCTACCAGGCACTGGGCGGAGGCTGGGACGAAAACGGGTATTAAGAAAGGTTAGTTTACCAAACTAAAAAACACAAATATGAAAACATCTGTCAGAATCGCCCTGATCGCCTTGTCGGTCCTTACGCTGGCATCGTGCAAAGGGAAAAAGCAACCGGCGGAAACAGCCGCCCCTTCCATCAGCGTGGCAACACCGGAAGTAAAAGATATTACGCTGACAAAAGACTATCCCGGTTATCTGAGTTCGGAATTGACCGTCAATCTGGTGGCCCGGGTAAACGGTTATCTCCGGACCTCCCACCTGGTGGCCGGCAGCAAAGTGAAGAAGGGAGAACTCATCTTCGTGATCGAGCCCGACACTTATCAGGATAATGTGACCCAGGCCGAGGCGGCACTTAAAACCTCCAAAGCGCAACTCGACTATGCCCGCAGCAATTACGAGCGGATGAAAGAAGCCGCCAAAAGCGGAGCCGTCAGCCAGATACAGGTATTGCAGGCCCAATCGACCGCACAGGAAATGGAAGCATCCGTCCGTAATTCGGAAGCCGAACTGAATACGGCACGCACCAACCTCAGCTACTGCTATATCCGTGCCCCGTTCGACGGACGAATCACCCGGGCCACTTACGACATCGGCAATTATATCAACGGGGCGGCGCAACCCGTCACGCTGGCTACCCTTTATAAAGATGACAAAATGTTCGTCAACTTCAATATAGAAGATAACCAGTTTATGAAAATGATGATTACCGCTGCCC
Organism: Parabacteroides caeci; assembly: GCF_023656795.1. Lineage (NCBI taxonomy): Bacteria > Pseudomonadati > Bacteroidota > Bacteroidia > Bacteroidales > Tannerellaceae > Parabacteroides > Parabacteroides caeci. Next base: position 116,895 of record NZ_JAMOKT010000001.1, on the reverse strand, counting down.
AAAACGAGTCGACCGTCAAACTGCCGGAAACAATCGCCGTACATCTGGGAGACAACGGACGGCAAAACTACACCGGACAGTTGGATTATTTCTCTCCCAATGTCGACCTGTCGACCGGAACACTGAATGTCCGTGCCAACCTGGATAACAAGGACGGCGAACTGAAAAGCGGATTATACGTCACCATCACCCTGCCCTACAGCGAAAAGCGGGATGCCGTCCTGGTACGCGACGCCTCCATCGGCACCGACCAGCTGGGCAAATATCTTTATATCGTAAACGATTCCAATATCGTACGGTACCGTCATATAGAACCGGGACAGTTGGTAGACGACACCTTACGCCAGGTCGTCAGCGGACTTGAACCGAACGAACGTTACGTCACCACCGCTTTATTGAAAGTGCGTGACGGAATGAGTATTACCCCTATAAAATAAGAACGTCATGGTAAAATTCTTTATAAACAGACCCATCTTTGCCACCGTTCTTGCCCTGATTATCGTGGTTGCGGGATTGGTCACACTCAACGTATTACCCATCGCCCAATATCCGGATATCACACCGCCTACCGTACAGGTTTCGGCAGTTTATCCGGGAGCCGATGCGCAGACGGTTTCACAAACCGTCGGACTGCCTATCGAGCAACAGGTGAACGGTGTGGACGGAATGCTTTATATGAGCTCCAACTCTTCCAGTTCGGGCGCTTACTCGCTGACCATCACTTTTGCTGTCGGTACGGACATCGACATGGCTACCGTCATGGTACAAAACCGTGTCAGCATTGCACAAAGCAGTCTGCCGGAAGCAGTAATCGTACAAGGAATCACGACTAAAAAGCAATCATCCAACATCGTGATGATGCTTTCCCTCACTTCCAGGGATTCTCTTTACGACGGACTTTATCTGAGCAACTATGCCAGCCTGAACCTGACCGACCAGCTGGCCCGTCTGCCGGGAGTCGGTTCGGTAAGTGTCATGGGAGCCGGCAACTACAGCATGCGTATCTGGCTCAACCCCGAAGTCATGCGCATCCGCAACCTGACGCCGGATATGGTTTTCCAGGCTATCTCGACACAGAACAGGCAGGTTTCTGCCGGTTACGTAGGCCAGCCAATTGCAGAGGCGAACAATCCTTATCAATACACCCTGACCGTAAAAGGCCGGCTGACTACGCCGGAGGAATTTGGCAATATCATCCTGCGGACAGAGCAAGGCGGTAAAATACTCCGGCTGAAAGATATTGCCCGTATCGAACTGGGCAGTTCCTCCTACAACGTGACTTCACGGTTACGGGGACAACAGGCTGCCGCCATTGCCATCTACCAGCTGCCCGGCTCCAACTCGCTGGAAGTATCCAAAGCTGTACGGGCAAAGATGGAAGAGATTGCCTCCACCCTTCCGCAAGGCGTCGAATACGGCGTTACTCTGGACACGACAGAAGTCATCAACGCTTCTATCGACGAAGTGTTGGTGACTTTCCTGGAGACAACAGCCCTGGTTGTCCTGGTTATTTTCCTTTTCCTCCAGAATTTCCGGGCGGTAATCATTCCCTGCCTCAGTATTCCTGTTTCATTGATAGGAACGCTGGCTGTCATGGGGGCATTGGGATTCTCGGTCAACACATTAACGTTATTCGGATTGATCCTGGCGATTGCCATTGTGGTAGACGACGCAATCATTGTCGTCGAGAACTCGTCGCGATACATGGATACCGGGAAATATACGGCACGCGAAGCGGTAACAAAAGCGATGGGCGAACTTGTCGGGCCGGTTATCGGTGTCGTATTGGTTCTGTTGGCGGTATTTATCCCGACCACTTTTATTGGCGGCATCTCCGGACAACTTTACAAACAGTTCGCCCTGACGATTGCTGCCGCAACCGTCCTGAGCGGCATCAACTCATTGACATTGACACCGGCACTCTGCGCCCTGTTCCTGCGCGTCACTAACGACCCGAAGTTTGTCGTCTTCAAAGCCTTCAATAAGGTATACGACAAAACGCAGAAGATCTACGACGATGTTGTCGACCGCATGTTGAAACATCAGCTGGTCACATTGATAATCTTCCTGATCGTTTCAGCTACGGCAGCCGTCATGTTCATGCGCTGGCCTTCGACCTTCATCCCGGAAGAAGACGACGGATATTTCATTATCTCCAGCCAGTTGCCACCGGCTTCGAGCCTGCCACGCACCGAAGCCGTCAGCCAGAAAATCAACAAGATACTGGACACTTATCCGGAAGTCAAAACCTATATGGGAATAAACGGTTTCTCTGTGATGGGAGGCGGCGAACTGTCGAATACCGGTACCTATTTTGTCGTACTGAAGAACTGGAGTGAACGAAAAGGGAAAGGTCATACGGCACAAGATGTCGTCACCCGCTTCAACCGGGAAGCCTATGGCATCCAGGAAGCACAGATCTTTGCCTTGGTTCCTCCCGCCATTCCCGGCCTGGGTGCTTCCGGCGGTCTGCAACTCCAACTGGAAGACCGCAAGAACCTGGGACCGACCGAAATGCAGCATGCCATACAGACATTGCTGGAAACATACCGTACCAAACCTCAACTTCTGAGTTTATCCAGTATGTATCAGGCGAATGTTCCCCAATACCGTCTGAATATCGACCGCGACAAAGTGCAGTTACTGGGATTACAGTTGAGCGATGTCTTCTCCACCCTCAGCTATTACATGGGAGCCGCCTATGTAAATGACTTTGTCGAGTTCGGGCGTATCTATCAGGTCAAGATTGAAGCCGGCGGACAGGCGCAAAAGGTCATCGATGATGTTATGCGGTTGAGTTTGGAAAACAGTTCCGGCAAGATGGTTCCTTTCTCCGCTTTTACGGAAGCGAAACAACAATTGGGACTGGACCAGATTAACCTGTATAATATGTATTCTTCTGCCTCCATCACTTGTATTGCCAATCCGAAATACAGTTCGGGAGAAGCCATACAGGCGATGGAAGAACTCATACAGGAACAGCTGGGCGACAATTTCGGTTACGAATGGACCTCCGTCGCCTATCAGGAGACCAAAGCCGGCTCGACCACGATGTTGATATTCGGTATGGCTTTACTGGTGGCCTTCCTGGTTCTTTCGGCACAATATGAAAGTTGGACAAGTCCGCTGGCAGCCATCATGGGATTGCCGATCGCCTTGCTGGGAGCCATTCTCGGTTGTTTCATTATGGGAGTGCCCGTCAGCGTCTACACGCAAATCGGGATTATCCTGCTGATAGCCCTCTCTGCAAAGAACGGTATCCTGATTGTCGAATTTGCCCGCGACTACCGTGCCGCCGGTAATCCGATACGCGAAGCGGCCCTCGAAGCCGGACACGTCCGCCTGCGCCCCATCCTGATGACTTCGTTCGCTTTTGTACTCGGAGTCATGCCGTTATTGTTTGCCACCGGAGCAGGGGCAGCCAGCCGTGTATCATTGGGGGCAGCCGTCGTATTCGGCATGGCCATCAATACGATTTTTGCGACCGCCTTTATCCCCAGCTTCTACGAATGGATGCAAACCTTCCAGGAGAAATGGCTGGACAAAGCCTCTCCCAATAAAACTGCAACTAAAGCCTGATGCAGGTCTTTAGATTGTAAAAAGAGGATGCGCCAAAAGACTGTAACTTTTCGACGCATCCTCTTATCTATTCTGTTGCGGAATGATCACCAATATGATCAGAAAGTAATCCCGCACATAGAACTGAGTACTTCCACATCCGATTTATAAACGGTATGTTCCCATCGCCGTCCGGCATTGTACTGGTCAAATTCCTTCAACGACAATTTATCTTCATTAAGGGTTCCGACCTGTTCGGCAGACAGGATCTCTGCATAGACGAACGTTCCTTTATCCGGTTCGAGTACAAGCGTATTACGGGGTTGAATGCTCATCGACTTTTCAAAATCATCCAATGCTATAATACGGAATCTTTTCTCCCCGTCTTTATCCGCGATCAGCAAAAGATAGTCTGTTTTATGAGCCGGAGACAAAAAGAGCAGTCCGTCTACCGAATCGATGAATGCCAGTGGAGTATTGGGTTGCGATATTCCTTTTTTCAGATTCGACAGGCCGACCTCGCCATTGGCGAAAACTGCAACCAGGATATCCTCTTTATCTTCCGGATTATAAGAGAACAGGACTTTTCCCTCGCCTCCCCAAACACCTATTTTGGGACTGGGAGAACTGGCGATCTTTCCATTGGCAAACAAAGAAACGAATAAGTGCCCCGGCGTATATCCGTGGTCCGGTTTCTTTATCAGGGGGTTCGTTCGCAAACCGGATGTTTTGCACGCATACGCTTTGTTTTTAGCTTTTCCCTTCTCATTGTCTTTTTTTATCTCGCGCATCGGCGGAAGAACGGTCTCTTCTTTTACCTCTACTTCCGGCAGGAGAAAAATCTCCTGTTGCACATTACTGTCTTGTTGTACCTTAAAAATGTATTCTTTCCGTTCCTCGCTGAAGAATACCGGAAACTCAGGCTTCTTAGGTGTTGAATCCAGTTTCAGTGTACGCCTTTGTTTAACAAACTCGTCCACATTGCACACCGCCTTTGCCATACTTGAACTGCCTGTTCGGGTATATACAACCCCTTTCACCTTCACCACTTCATTGATCGGCACCACCCTAAAGGCCAATACCATCCTCCCGTCTTCATATTCATAGATCCGGCAACGGATATTTTCCTGATACCGGTTCCGGTCTTCTTCTTTTTCTCCCAACTGGCAAATGATACTTCTGTTGACTTCACGAAGGTAGACATCGCTGTCGTTACGGGCAAATTTCAAATCCTCTGCCAACCCGTTCAGATAACCTTTGTCGTTGACGCCGATATAAAGCGTTCCTCCGTCTGTATTCATGAAAGAGGCGATGACACGGGCCAAGACGACACTCTGATCTTCGCCGGCATTTTTATTGGCATGAATAAAGGCCGATGTCTTAAATTCCTTCTCCATGCCTTCGTGCCCGAAGTAGACCGGAACATATGTCTTCTTTTCTTTCCCGGGTTCCTTAAAGCCCAACAGCAAGTTGATGCTTTTATAGATAACCTCCTGCAACTCCGTATCTTTCTCCCTCAGAAAACGAACAATACTGAAATAGCGGGCCAATTCCGAAACAAGCGGGTTCTTGTCCTGCATAAAAGAGTTCAAGAGCGACAAAGAGTCTTTTTCATACAACGTCTGCATCACCCGTATCACCTGCCGGCACTGTTTCAGATTACGGCCATAACGGTTTATATCCATGAGCTCCATCTTCTTCAGCAGATCGCGGAACTTTTGTATGTTCGCTTCCGAAAAACGGGTATGATAAGGCTCCGTCATCAGCACTTCTACATTATATATATAGTCGGCACAAAGTTGGTAATAACTAGCCAACGCCTGGTTGCCGGTGAAGTTACACAAGAGACTCAATATGTTATATACATTGAACCGTTCGGTAGAATCATCCAGTTCCAAAACCAGCGAATCCACGCAAAAGATCAGTTCGCGCACCAGTTCGATCGTTAATGCCGGGTTATCAGCAAGCGTGCTCTTCACCTCTTTTTCCACTACTTCTTTGCTTTCTTCCATATCGCAAGGAGTAATATTCACATTTTCCAGGCTCAGATCTTTCAGGGCAACGAAAAAAGGGTTATTCTCTTTCTTCTGTTCGGTCAATAACACGGAGTCGCCGTCTCCTTTATAAATCTCTTTTGTCAGGAATATAAAGAAATCGCGTATATTCTCCAACACGGACCGGTCGAAAGCCGCATGGTCAGGACGAGGCACATGCGACTGTACATTGATCGTATTTTTCAGTTTGTGGGAAAGGAGACCGACATATTCAACCTTAAAGATATCTCCGATCCGGTATTTTTTATGCGAGGTCAAAGCAGTCGTAGCCGTAGCTCCGGACGAAAGCAACCACCAGACTTTCCCGTCACGAACTTCGACTACCTTCCCCAACAATGCTTTCCGCCGTACACATTCCGGATAAATAAATTCATTGAAATCCTGTATCAGGGATAAAAGAATTTCACCTTTCTCCACTTCTTTTATTTTAGCCTGAAACAATTGGTTGACAGAAAACAGATCGGAAAATCCGGGAATCATGCTATAACAGGAATTGATATAGGCAAAAGGCAAACGGGCTTTCATTCCCTGATAAGTTTTGTCGATTATTTCCGCATACATCGACATCGATTCTTTATTAATCGATAAAATACGAATATTTACCCGCTCGTTAGGCGAAGGATAGACAATCCCCGGAAATTCTTCTTCCGACTTCTTCGCAGTAAATGCTTCTTCTTCAGGAAACATCTCGACAACCGGTTTGCTGCCCTGCAAAGAAAGAGGAAAATCTTCCGCCAGCTGCTTCCAGTACAACCTGTAATCTTTTATGGTCTTACAGGCATCGAACGAACAGACCGGTTTATCGAATAAGGCCACAAACAACCTGTTATTCAACACGGACGCCCGGTCTTTGCGCCCTTTCCATAAAAGGGAAGCATGGGGCAAATGTGTACTGAGCGTAAAACCATCGTTATCGAGTGTCAGCGTATTCGATGCATTGCTATACTGTTGCCACTTAAGTGCCTGCTCAAAAACAGGACAGGCAGCATCTTCAATTGGTATCGTAACGAGTTGTTCCAACATACGCCTTTCATCATAATCACACAAACTGTCCCAGCGGATTTTGCCGTTCAGCCGGTTTTCTCCGGTTAACAGCGTATACGATTTATTTTTCAATACACCACCATAAACAGAAGGGATACGGGATAAATACCGGCAAATACGTGCAGCAATCACCGCCCGGTCAGAATCGGCAACTTCTGCCTCTTTCGATACCAGGTAGAGGAAAGCATGTATTTGTATCGCATTCGTAATAACCGGATGGACAGTGTTCCATTCATCCATGTACCATACTTCGGCAGTCTTATCTTCCACCGCCTGCGCTTTTCTTTTTAACAGGCTGTATAACTCTGCAAGTTCGTTTTTCCCGATTCGGTTGCTTGCTATCAGTTCATTGATCAAACGGATAACCAACATCAAAGCATTCGTCAGAACATCCGTGTCATAGGATAAAAGATATAATATCTGCCGGATTTCTTTTTCTGCATGCCAAAGATTCCCGCTCGCTTTCAACCTGAACAGTATGCTCGCCAGCCGAGATTCGGTCCTTTTATCCAAAATGCATTTACATGCTTCTATTTTCCCTTGCAGATTATCCATCCGCCGAAAGATTTCCTCCCGCTTCAGCTCCACATCATCTTTATAGACAGACTGCAAGTAATCCGATCCTTCACTGATCCACTTAAAAATATCCAAAGCAAGAGTAAACGCTCCGATCGCATTTTTCCTGTCTTTCTGCAAACATTCTGCATGCAGTTCTTCGAAAGCAGCGATTGCCTCTATCCAGGAAACATCATTATTCCGATATAATAGCTGTGCTTTCCTTAATAAAAGATTCGATATATGGTAACTGGACGGACATCTGTTCTTTACAATCCCTATATCCAAAGAGGTGTGAGCTGATATATAATTTACAGTCTTCGTAAAATCAATACGGGTCGATCCTTCCAGTGAAAGATTGTTTTCATATAAAGTGTTTATAGTCAGATCAGTCATATGCGTTATTCAGTTTTTTTAGTTCATATTTTTATTCAAAGCCAACAATTAGGCAAACGCCTTGATTCCTGAAGGCTAAATATACTACAATAATCTGAAAAACCAAATGAGATTGATAATTAATATCAAATCTTTATCAAGCCGGACAACCGTTTGTTGTTTCTCCTGATAAATAACCCTTATCCGCCTATCAAAATTACCTATTTGATTTCTGCTGAATAACATTTTACTTTTGTTCAATAATTAAAAACAAAAGCTGTGTCCGTTCGGTTACATTAATATTCAACGGTAGAATGTCGTCGACTATATACAGATAAAAAATTCATCTATGGAGAACAAGAAACTCACAGCTGCCAACGGTCGTCCCGTAGCAGACAATCAGAACATCCAGACAGTAGGTCCGCGTGGACAAGTGTTATTACAAGATCCGTGGTTTTTGGAGAAACTGGCCCATTTCGACCGCGAAGTTATTCCCGAAAGACGTATGCATGCCAAAGGCTCCGGAGCATTCGGTACTTTCACTGTCACACATGACATTACAAAGTACACAAAAGCAGCAATCTTCAGTGAAGTAGGCAAGCAGACCGAATGTTTCGTCCGCTTCTCCACTGTTGCCGGCGAACGCGGAGCGGCCGATGCCGAACGTGATATCCGCGGCTTTGCCATGAAGTTTTATACGGAAGAAGGTAACTGGGATTTAGTCGGAAACAATACTCCGGTATTTTTCCTGCGCGACCCGCTGAAGTTTCCCGACCTTAATCACGCCGTCAAAAGAGATCCGAAAACAAACATGCGCAGTGCAAACAACAACTGGGATTTCTGGACGTTACTTCCTGAAGCATTGCATCAGGTCACCATTACAATGAGCTCACGTGGAATCCCTTACTCCTATCGTCACATGCATGGATTCGGTAGTCATACGTATAGCTTTATCAATGCAAAGAACGAACGTATCTGGGTGAAATTCCACCTGCGGACATTACAGGGAATCAAGAACCTGACAGACCAGGAAGCAGAAGCAATCATCGCCAAAGACCGCGAGTCGCATCAGCGTGATTTGTTTGAAAGCATTGAAAAGGGAGATTTCCCTAAATGGAAATTCCAGATTCAGTTGATGACGGAAGAGCAGGCAGACAACTATCGTATCAATCCGTTCGACCTGACAAAAGTATGGCCGCACGGCGACTTCCCGCTGCAAGACGTGGGCATCCTTGAACTGAACCGTAATCCGGAAAACTATTTCGCCGATGTGGAACAAGCCGCATTCAACCCGATAAATACAGTAGAAGGTATCGGCTTCTCTCCCGACAAGATGCTTCAGGGACGCCTTTTCTCTTATGGCGATGCACAACGCTACCGTCTGGGAGTCAACTCCGAACAAATACCGGTAAACAAACCCCGCTGTCCTTTCCATGCTTATCACCGCGACGGAGCTATGCGTGTAGACGGAAACTACGGTGCCGCAAAAGGATACGAACCGAACAGCTACGGCGAATGGCAGGACTCTCCCGAAAAGAAAGAACCGCCTTTGAAAGCGAACGGCGACATCTATAATTATAACGAACGCGAATACGATGACGATTATTACAGCCAGCCGGGTGCTTTATTCCGCCTGATGCCGCCTGACGAACAGCAGCTATTATTCGAAAACACCGCCCGTCAGATCGGTGGTGCCGAACTGTTCATCCAGCAACGTCACGTACGCAACTGTTACAAAGCCGATCCTGCTTATGGCAAAGGCATTGCCGATGCGTTAGGCATCAGTCTGGAAGATGCACTGAAAGAAACAAGATAATCACTTGCGAAGGGGTTCCAGTTTCCTTAGGAGGAAACGCGCGTTTCCTGCCTGGGAAACTGGAATTCCCTCCGCAGGAAATTACCGTTTCCTAGGCAGGGAACTGGAGTTTCCTGAGCACGGAACTACGAGGAAACTGTAATCAACTCACAATTAGCCAATAAAGCCTTTTTCGTTACTTCATTATTTTACCAGATCAATCAGCCATTTCACCATCTCCGGGTCGTAATGCGAGAAGAACAGACTTTTGGCCTTATCGAGTCCGGCTATAGCCTGCATATCTTCTTCCGTCAGGACAAAATCAAACACTTCCATATTCTGAATCATGCGCTCCTTGTGAGTTGATTTGGGAATGACGATGACACCGCGCTGGATAAGGAAACGCAAAGCGGTTTGTGCCACTGATTTTCCATACTTCTCCCCTATCGTTTTCAGTACTTCGTTTGTGAAGAAATCGTTCCGTCCTTCGGCAAACGGACCCCACGACATAACACGGGTGCCGTAGCGCTCCATGATTTTCTGCGGTTCTATCTGCTGGTTGAAGACGTGTGTTTCCACTTGATTGACAGCCGGCTTTATTTCACAAAACTCTGCCAGGTCGATAAAACGGTCGGGATAGAAGTTACTTACGCCGATGGCGCGTGCCTTGCCTGCTTTACAGGCCTCTTCCATGGCACGATAAGTACCGTAATAATCGTTGAAAGGCTGATGAATCAGGAGCAGGTCGATGTAATCGCTTTGCAGTTTGCGCAGGGATTCGTCGATAGATGCTTTTGCTTTTTCATAGCCTCCGTTGGATATCCAGACTTTGGTGGTGATAAATACCTCGCTCCGGGAAATACCGCTTTTAACAAGCGCATTTCCAACCCCTTCTTCATTAAAATAAGCCTGTGCGGTGTCGATAGAACGGTAGCCGACACTCAAAGCATCCAGTACGCAACGTTCACATTCTTCGGGTGTCACCTGATAGACACCATAACCCAAAATCGGCATTTCCACGCCGTTGTTCAATTTTACTGTTTCCATAATTTATTTAATTGTTTTACGTGATACAAAATTACCGGACCTCCAACTCTACTACCTGTCCAATCTCCGGGGCAATCAGGTCCAACGAGTTTCGGGTAGCTGCTTCAAGTTCATTCTTCAACGGTTCGTCCCAGGGATGACGGGCAAGTGCGTATTTGGAATGATGGACAGTGACGAGCCTTTTCGCTTTCAGATCACGGGCAGCCTCACCTAGGGCAGCCGGCATCAGATGGATATGTTGCCAGTCTTCGTTATATTGTCCGTTTTCCAGAATAGCCAGATCAATGTCCGGAAATGCAATACCAGCCACTCCCAATACGATCAGTATACCTATAATTATTCCTGCTATCATACGCCACTTACTCTTTTTTATTAAGTTCATAAACCGAGTTCTTTGTTTTTATTGATGATACAAAAATAGAACAATCCGGCGAGGTTGTTGGTAGACGAATTACAGATATAATTACCATTATTACAGTATCTATCCGTTACTCTCCTAATTATATACGGCTAAAGAAATTTTACTTTTTTGTAGGAAACGAAAGAATATGCCAGGTCACCCCGATACTTATCAGGATCAGCAAGATTTTCACCCAAAGATATTCAATAAGGAAAAGAGAAGTAAGAATGGCAGACAGCCACATCACCGCCACCGAGATAATCTTTGAACGTAGCGGGATTGCTTTGTCTACCAGATAATTTCGGATATACGGTCCGAAATAACGGTTATCCATCGCCCGGTTATATAACTTTTCGGAACTACGGATATAAAACCAGCAGGTAAGTAACCAGAAAGGAGTAGTCGGGAGCAACGGAACAAATACGCCGACTGCTCCCAATATCAGGAAGAAAGAACCCAGTGTTATATAGATAATGCGCCTGGTTTCCTTCATTATTATTCTACTGTATAATCACCGATTTGTTTGAAACCGTTGAGGAAATCTTTTATTTCCATCCGTTTCTTTCCGGCCAGCTGCAACGTCAGGAAACGAATATAACCGTCTTCAACAGCCACATCGACATAACTCTTTGCATCCGTACAGATAGTGCCGGTTGCCAGGTCATGCGAAGCCGGACGCTTTTCCGTCTTATACACTTTCAACGCCATGCGGCTTCCGTCCGGAGCAACCAACTCCGTCCATGCAGCAGGATAAGGAGAGAGCCCGCGGACAAAATCATAGATCTTCTTCAATGGTTGATTCCAGTTTATCCGACAAGTTTCCTTAAATATTTTCGGAGCCGGGCGAAGTTCTGCCGGGTCTTTAAAAAACTCTTCCTGGGGAACGGCATCCACTTTTCCTTCCAGCAACAAGTCCACCGTTTCCGTCACCAGGCCGGCACCCATAGTCATCAGGGCATCGTGTACGATTCCGACATCATCCGTATCGGCTATCGACAAATGTTTCTGACGGATAATCTTGCCGGTATCTATTTCATGTGTCAGGAAGAAGGTGGTCACACCCGTTTCCGTATCGCCATTAATCACCGCCCAGTTGATGGGAGCCGCCCCACGGTACTGCGGCAGCAAAGACGCATGAAGATTGAATGTTCCGAAACGGGGCATATTCCAGACAACCTCCGGCAGCATACGGAAGGCGACTACAATCTGCAAATCAGCCTCCAAAGCACGCAACTCAGCGAGGAATGCCTCATCTTTCAACTTCTCCGGCTGCAAGACAGGAAGGTTCTGCGACACGGCATATTCCTTCACCGGGCTTGCCTGCAAGACACTTCCGTGACGTCCGACCGGTTTGTCCGGCATCGTAATCACTCCTACTACATTATATCCGCCTTCAACTAAGGCTTTCAGGCTCTCCACCGCAAAATCGGGGGTGCCCATATATACAATCCGTAACTCTTTTTTTTCCATCTTTTAATCTCCTGAAAAGTTTTCTACCAATACTTCGCGGTATGAATTAAATATCTTCGATTTCGACATAAAGCCGACATAACGTCCTTCTTCATCCACCACGGGAAGGTTCCAAGCCTTTGTATCATCAAAAACACCCATGATTTGCTCCATCGGTGTCCCGATACATATCTTAGCCGGAGCCGACACCATGAACTTGGATACATGGAACCTGTTATATAACTCCGGACGGAACATAATGTTGCGGATATTATCCAGCAACACGATTCCCAGCAAAACGCCCTTTTCATCGACTACCGGGAACGAGTTACGTCCGCTCTTTGCAATCACCTTCACCATATCTCCCAGCGACATTTCCGGAGAAACGACCTGGAAGTCCTTTTCAATCACGCTATCCGTATTCAGCAAAGTCAGTACGGCGCGGTCTTTATGATGGGTCAGCAATTCACCTTTCTGTGCCAGACGCATCGAATAGATACTGTGAGGCTCGAACATCAGAATCGTCAGGTACGAACTGATGGAAACAATCATCAGCGGCAGGAAAAGGTCGTATCCACCGGTAAGTTCCGCAATCAGAAACACACCGGTAAGCGGCGCATGCATGACGCCCGACATAATTCCCGCCATCCCCAACAATGCAAAATTCTTCTCAGAGATATACATGGTGAAAGGGAAATAATTGGAAGCATGCGCAAAAAGGAAACCGGAAATACAACCCAGATACAAGCTCGGTGCAAAGATACCACCACATCCCCCGCCGGCATTGGTCGCACTCGAGGCAAACACTTTAGTCAGCAGAATCAGGAACAGGAATACCAGGATTCCCCAGTAAGTATCATTCAAATCATAGAACAAACTCTTATCCATTATATGGGAGAACTGCCCGTTCAGCAACGAACCAATCGTGTCGTAACCTTCACCATACAACGGAGGGAAAAGAAAGATAAGCACACTCAGCATAACACCGCCGAGCAGGAACTTCTTCCAGTACACACCCAACTTGCGGTACATCCCTTCCACCCGGTTCATCACCCGCGTAAAATAAAGAGAAACCAATCCGCAGAAGACACCCAGCAACAACACGTATGGGATACGTTCTATCTCGAACACTTCTGTCTGCGAGAATTTAAACATCGCTTCCGTCCCCGTAAAAATATAGGAAACCGTCGCCGCCGTCACCGATGAAATCAGCAAAGGCAACACCGACGTCATCGTCAGGTCAAGCAACAAGACCTCGATCACAAAAACCAACCCGGCAATCGGCGCCTTAAAGATACCGGCAATTGCACCTGCCGCACCGCAACCGACTAACAGCATCAACGTCTTCTGCTCCATCCGGAACAGGCGTCCGAGATTGGAACCGATGGCCGCTCCCGTCAGTACAATCGGAGCCTCCGCTCCTACCGAACCACCAAAACCAATCGTCACCGAACTGGCAACAATGGAAGTCCAGGTATTATGAGGCTTGATACGGCTTTTGCGCTGCGAAATAGCATAGAGGATTTTCGTTACCCCATGGCTGATATCGTCACGCACAATATACTTTACAAACAACCCTGCCAGCAAAATACCGATTACCGGATAAAGCAGGTACAGGTAATTCACCCCGCTCACATCAAAATTCCCAGTAAGTAAATGCTGAATCAGGTGTATCAACTGTTTCAGGATAATCGCAGACGCTGCCGTGCATATTCCGACCAGGAAACTGATTACCAGAATAAAATGCTTTTCTTTTATATGCTTGTCCCTCCACAACAGGAACCTGTAAAATAAACCTTCTTTTGCCATTTCAAATACCTTTACCTGTAAATACCGTTCTCACCGTATAAATCAAAATTGTTATATCCAGCACTAACGACATATTTTCATAATATAATATATCATACTTTAAACGCTCTATCATCTTATCGACATCATTGGCATAACCGTATTTCACCATTCCCAATGAAGTAATACCCGGTCTCACATTATGCAACAAATAATAAAAAGGAGCTTTTTTCACAATCTGGTCGATAAAATACTTCCGTTCCGGCCGTGGACCGACGATTGACATATCGCCTTTCAGTACATTCCAGAACTGCGGAAACTCGTCCAGCCGGTATTTCCTCAATATATGGCCGAACGGAGTAATCCGTTTATCCTTCTCCGATGAAAGCAGAGGGCCGTTATCTTCCGCATCCACATACATCGTCCGGAACTTATAGATATAAAAAGGTTTCCCCATATATCCAATCCGTTCCTGACGGAAAAAGACCGGTCCCAGCGAATCTTTCTTCACCCGCCAGGCTATATAAAGATACATCGGCGAAAATATCAGCAAGACCAACACAGAGACAACCTTATCCATCACAAACTTTATATTCTTTTCCACCGCCGACAGGTTATTCTCCGTCACATTCACCAGCGGAATCCCGCGGATTGTCTTTATCTTCACCTGCGACAACATACTCAACTTATCCGCCAACACCTTGATTGGCAGTTTATAATGATAAAGCGAATAAAGAATCGTAAGCAGTTTTTTGTTGTCCTCCGTTTCGGCAGCCAGTACCAGTTCATCAATTTTCTTATCTGCCACAACCGAAGCCAATCCGGATAAAGTTCCGGCAACCAGCTCTTTCTCCACTTCTACCGGAGCCGCATCATCTTCGGGAATAAAACCTGAAATATGGTATCCCATCCGGTGCAAATCACCTGCAATACGGGTTGCTTTCTTCCCGGCACCGATAATGAGCACGTTCATTGCCAACTCCCGGCTTTTAATCTTCCGCAAACCGCTCTGTGTAATTACCAGGCGGGGAATATACGTCAGAAAGAACTGCAATCCGAGAAGGACGAAGAACAACTCATAATAAATATGGAAAGAGCGAGGCAAATCATTCAGCACCACAACAAAAAATATAAATACCACTCCGATTAGTGTCGTCACAAACGTAGAGAATAACTCCGTCAGTCTTGACTTACCGAATGGTTTGTTGTAGTAACCCGAAAAATAATATAATATCAGCCAAAAGAACGGAACGAACAACTGTCCCTTCACCACCTGTACATACCCCAGATAGCTGGTAAAGGAAGTAGCGCCCTCATATACTGCCAGTTCTTCATAGCGCAGCCAGTTAAATAAAAACCAGGCTACGGCTGCCGATATAAAATCCGATAATATGTATTTTGCGGCCTCTCTGCTTCTTTTCATTATTATCTGATCACCTGAATAAGACCTCCGGCACCCAATTTAATGATGTTCGACGGTTGTGCCTTGCTCATATCATCCTGGCGGTAGGAAACGATATAATCCACACCATTCTTTATTACCTCGGACACTTCAGAGAAATTGGCCGGAGACAATTCCCCGCTCACATTGGCAGAAGTAGAGACCAACGGTTTACGGAAACGCTCACATAACTTATGGGAAAATTCTTCATTGGTAATACGGATACCTACACTACCGTCGTCAGCCAGCAGATTCTTTGCCAGGTTCTTCGCATTCGAATAAATAATAGTCAGCGGCTTGTCCGCTACTTCTATCAAATCCCAGGCAATATCCGGAATATCGTTCACGTACATATTTAATTTGGCAGAACTATCCATAAGAACCAGCATAGCCTTATTGTCTGCTCTTCTCTTTAACTCGTACACACGCTGTACGGCATCCTCGTTGGTCGCATCGCAACCAATCCCCCAGATAGTATCTGTCGGATAAAGGATTATACCCCCTTCCTGCATCACTTCGCAGGCTTTTTTAATATCTTCCGTCATTGTTTTTTAAAATATTGTGACAAATATACAGGTTTATTTTCCAACTAACGATATAAACAGAAAATAATTGTATGCCACAACCACCGCCAAGCAAATGAAAGTTTTCCACCGCCGGCTGATACCATTGAACAACCATAGGAAGTGTATCAGGTTTCACAAACTGGAAATTTTATTGTTAATATTTCGCCAGCCCCACCAAAATTCTCCATTTTAATTTCTAACTTTACGGATTCAAAAATAATAATTTGCCAATAGTCCAATATGCAAATGTGCCAATCCTGGAAATCAGGATTTTATAAGGTATTATCATTAGCATATGGGCACATTAGTAATTGGCACATTATTTTTAGGGAGATAAAAAGAAAAAAACAATATATAATGATTAACAAATGGAATTTTCAAACCCCGACAGAAGAAGAATTACATAAGAGAGATGCACTGGCAGCCGAAATCGGTTTCAGCCCGGTCATCTGTCTCCTGCTTGTTCAGAGAGGGATTACGACGGCCGAAGAAGCCAGAAAATTCTTTAAACCCAATCTGAACGATCTGCATGACCCGTTCCTGATGCCGGATATGGATAAGGCGGTGAAACGGTTGAACAGAGCCTTGGGCAATAAAGAAAAGATTCTGGTTTACGGCGACTACGATGTAGACGGTACGACTGCCGTATCGCTTGTGTATAAGTATTTAAGACCCTATTCATCGACGTTGGATTATTATATCCCCGACCGGTATGACGAAGGGTACGGTATTTCTTATAAAGGGATTGATTATGCCTCCGACAACGGAGTCACATTAATTATTTCGCTCGACTGTGGAATCAAAGCAATCGAAAAGATTGAGTATGCAAAGACAAAAGGCATTGACTTTATTATCTGTGACCATCACATGCCGGATGATACATTGCCCGATGCCGTTGCGGTGTTGGATGCTAAACGCGTTGATTCCATCTATCCGTACGAGCATCTGTCCGGTTGTGGCGTAGGCTTCAAATTTATGCAGGCTTTTGCCAAAAGCAATAACTTCCCTTTCTCCGAACTGGAGAAATTACTGGAACTGACGGCTGTCAGCATTGCATCCGATATCGTGCCTATTACGGGAGAAAACCGTATCCTGGCTTATTACGGACTAAAGCAATTGAACAGTAATCCCAGCCTGGGACTGAAAGGCATCATCGACATCTGCGGACTTACCGGGAAAGAGATAACCATCAGCGACATCGTTTTCAAGATCGGTCCGCGCATCAATGCATCCGGACGGATGATGAACGGAAAAGAAGCAGTCGACCTGCTTCTCGCCAAAGATGTAGAATCAGCCCGCGAGAAGAGTGAAAACATCAACCAATACAATGACGAACGACGCGAACTCGATAAGAAAATAACCGACGAGGCCAACGCCATCATCGATGAATTCGCCAATATGGAAGACCGGAAAGCGATAATCGTTTACAATCCCGGCTGGCATAAAGGAGTTATCGGAATCGTTGCGTCGCGCCTGACGGAAAAATATTACCGCCCGGCTGTTGTGCTGACTAAATCATCCGAACTAATCACCGGTTCTGCCCGCTCAGTTACCGGTTTCGACATTTATAAGGCAATAGAGAACTGCCGTGACTTACTGGAAAACTTCGGGGGACATACCTATGCCGCCGGCCTTTCTCTGAAAGAAGAAAATCTGGACGAATTTACCGAGCGTTTCCTGAAGCTGGCTGCCGACGAGATTATCCCCGAACAGATGATCCCGCAAATCGACATTGACGCCGTTCTCGACCTGAAGGACATCAATACCAAGTTCATGAGCGAACTGAAAAAGATGAATCCTTTCGGACCGGACAACCAGAAACCGGTATTCTGCTCGTTGAACGTGAAAGATTACGGAACAAGCAAGCTGGTCGGCAAAGAACTGGAACATATCAAGTTGGAACTGATAGACGACAAATCGAACACGCCCATCCATGGCATCGCTTTCGGAATGCATCAGCACAGCCCGCATATTAAAGGGATGAAACCTTTTAATATCTGCTATACGATTGAAGAGAATACATATAACGGAAACACGACCTTGCAACTCATGGTTAAAGACATAAAGGTCGATGACATATGAAGGGAACCGGTGGACGTCTACCATAAGATATTAGAAAAGTATTGGGGATACCCTGCTTTTCGTCCTTTACAGGAAGATATTATTCACTCCGTTTGTGAGGGGAAAGATACACTCGGGCTAATGCCGACAGGGGGAGGTAAATCGATTACCTTCCAGGTTCCGGCTTTGGCAATGGAAGGAATATGTATTGTCGTAACCCCGCTGATCGCTCTGATGAAGGATCAGGTGGATAACCTGCGCCGGTTGGGGATAAAAGCAACTGCCGTCTATTCGGGCATGACCCGCCAGGAGATTATCGCCCAGCTGGAAAACTGTATCTTCGGCGATTATAAATTCCTGTACGTTTCGCCTGAACGGTTAGGGACCGATATATTCAAAAGTAAGCTACAGGCAATGAATGTTTGTCTGCTGGTTATCGACGAAAGCCATTGTATTTCGCAATGGGGATATGACTTCCGTCCTTCTTACCTGAGCATTGCCGATATCCGGGAAGATCTTCCCGGTGTGCCGGTTCTTGCCCTGACGGCAACAGCTACTCCGGAGGTAGTGAATGATATCCAGGAACGGCTACATTTTAGGGAAAAGAATGTATTCCGGAAAAGTTTCGTCCGGAAGAACCTGTCCTATATCGTCCGTCAGACGGAAGATAAGATAAACACATTGATATACATTCTGGGAAAAGTTCCCGGAACGGCCATCGTTTATGTGCGCAACCGGAAACGGACAAAGGAAATTGCAGTCTTGCTTCAGCAAGCCGGCATATCAGCCGATTTCTTTCATGCCGGCCTCAACCGCGACGACAAAAACCTTCGCCAGAACCGTTGGAAGAATAACGAGTGCCGGGTAATTGTCTCGACCAATGCATTCGGAATGGGTATCGACAAGCCGGACGTACGTCTGGTGGTCCACATGGATATGCCCGGATCGCTGGAAGAGTATTATCAGGAAGCCGGACGCGCCGGACGGGATGAACAGAGGGCTTACGCTGTCGCTTTGTGTTCCAATATAGATTGTACAAAGTTGAAGAAACGGCTGGCCGATGAATTTCCGGACAGGGATTTTATCAGTCGGGTGTACGATGCTTTAGGTAATTATTATCAGATAGCAATGGGTTTCGGACTGGATACAGTACACGACTTCTCCCTGGTCGATTTCTGCACAGCCTATAAGTTTTCGCATCTACAAGCACATCATGCCCTAAAGATACTTGAACTGGCAGGCTACATAGAATATACGGAAGAACAGGAAAATGCTTCTCGTCTGGTATTTACCGCCACACGTGACGAGCTTTACAAATACCTGCATCAGGATAAAAAGACGGACGAGGTTATACAAACGATACTCCGTTCCTACACCGGCCTGTTCTCGGATTACGTATATATTAATGAAGGGCTGATCTCTACCCGTACCGGACTGAGTCAGCAGGAGATTTATGAAGTGCTGGTCGGACTTTCCAAATACCGGATTGTCAATTACATCCCTCATAAGAAAACACCTCTCATTATCTATACCCGTACCCGGGAGGAGATTAAATATCTGTCTATCCCCCGTTCGGCTTACGAAGAGCGTAAAGAACGTTTTGAAAGCCGTATCAACCGGGTCATGGAATACATCAACGAAAACCGGATATGCCGGAGCCGGATGCTGATCTCTTACTTCGGTGAAAAAGGGACTTCCGATTGCGGTTGTTGCGATGTATGTCTGGCAAAAAACGATTCGGGTCTGAACAACCATACGTTCAATGCCATCCGTGACGCATTGCAGGAGGCTTTGACCGACAGTCCGCAGGAGGCTAAGAAACTGACGGAGAACCTACCTTTTCCCGCTGACAAGATCATCACCGTAATCCGCTACCTGGCCGATCACGATGAACATTTTTCGCTGGAAGATGGAATAATAAGCCTTACAAAAATGAACACTATGTCCGATAACGAACAGTAAAAAGTATGTCCATAGACTGAACAACAGGCTTTTACCTTTATGGCACAGACTTTGTTATTATAGATTCCAAACAATAATAACAAAGTCTTCTATGTATAAGGTCTATCTCAGGCAGGCTATGCAGATGCTGAGACAAAACAAGTTCTTTAGCATCATTTATATAACCGGTACCGGTCTGGCCATTACGATGGTCATGGTACTGGCTATCTTATATTATTTCCGAACAGGAAATATCGCTCCGGAAACCAACCGTGACCGGATGCTGGTCATACAGCACGGAAAAATTCTAAACAAAGTGGAAGGTCAGGGAAACGGAAGTAGCCGGCTTTCTTATCCGACCATCAAAGAATGCTTTTATTCAATGCAGACTCCGGAGGCTGTCACTGCCATCCTCCCGATCGGAGAACAAACCGAATTTATACAAACCCCGGGGAGTGATGAAGTATACAACGGACTTGTGATGGGTACAGATGTTACATTCTGGAAAATATTCCAATTCAGATTCCTTGCCGGAAAACCTTATACGGAAGAAGAGTTTACCTCCGGAATCAGAAAAGCTGTCGTGAGCGAATCACTGGCACGCAGGCTGTTCAATACATCGGATGCAACAGGTAAAACATTTCTGCTGAACTTTGAAGAGTACCAGGTCTCCGGCGTTGTGGAAGATGTACCTTCCATAGCACAATTCTGTTACGCTGAAATGTGGATACCTTTCACCAACCGTCCTTCACAGATACAGGGAAGTAAATGGTGTGATTTTATTTTAGGTCATATGCAGCTTTATATCCTGGCAAAGAAACCAGGCGACTTTGATGCAATCCGCCGGGAAGCCGAAGAAAATTGTCGGCGTTACAGTGCAAATATTCCACAATATAATTTTGTACTAAACGAACAGCCTGACACCGTTCTACGTGCCTGGTTACGCACAGATTCCTTCTCCTGTCCGGAATTCATGAAAGTCTTTATACAAATCTTTTCAGTAGTACTCCTTCTGTTGTTGGTTCCTTCCATCAATCTGACGGGAATGACTGCATCACGCATGAAAAAACGCATGGAAGAATTAGGTATCCGTAAAGCGTTCGGGGCCCAGAACAGAACATTGCTTTTGCAGATATTATATGAAAACCTGCTGCTCACATTATTAGGCGGACTGATCGGATTATTGATCTCCTACGGATTGATATTTATGCTGAAAGGATGGTTGCTGGGTAATTACGACTGGGACGGCAGTTCGCTCACCGCCTCTATCGATCTTTCTCCCGGCATGCTGATCAACCCCGCAATTTTCGGATATACGCTGATCTTCTGCCTGGTTTTAAATCTGATGTCCGCTCTCGTTCCTGCCTGGCGTGCACTCAGACGTCCCATTGTCGATGCTTTAAACGATAAATAACTAGAATCATGATACATCATCTTTTAAAACTTTTATGGAAACAACGCCGGCAAAATGCCTGGATTGCCGCTGAATTATTCCTGGTATTCATTTTATTATGGTATATTATGGACTACTTCATAACGATCGGATATGCAAATTCAATCAATAGCGCTTACGAGATAAAAGACACCTACCAGGTACGGCTCACAACTGTGCCGCAAAGTAGTCCCAACTATATTCACCATGAAAACACGGAAGAGGCAGGTAGCCTATACCTATCTATTTTAGAACGTATCCGACAATATCCACAGGTAGAAAAAGTTTGCCTGACACAGAATAGTAGTCCTTATAACCCCAGTTATATGGATAACCAAATGGGAAAAGATAGTTCGAAAATAGTGCAGTTCCAATATTTACCGGTTACTCCTTCCTACTTCGATGTATTCAGAGTCCGCCCCTTGAACGAAGAAGACCGATCTTCTTTAAAAGATGCTTTGACCGAAAAGGACATTGTCATTTCCCGTAAACTGGCTGAAGAACTTTTCCCCGGAGAACAGGCTAAAGGACGTTCTATTTACATGAAGAATGACAATTCTTTTCGGATAGGAGGTGTTTGCGGGATATTAAAACGTGACGATTACAGCCGGGAAGAAAGAGCGGCTTACTTTCTGTTGCCTACTTCCTATTTCAAGGAATGGAATGAGCAACAACTCGCCTGGTCGTTAGAAATCAGTATACGGGTAAAACCCGGGCTCAACAAACAAAAATTCATAGAAGATTTCCAACGGGATATAAGGGAACAGATAAATGTCGGTAATTTCATACTTTCCAAAGTCGACTCTTACGACGACCTGAGAAACAGACTTTATCTGACAAACGGAGTGACAGATGCCATCCGTTACCGGATAGCCTTTATGGCATTCCTGATCTTCAATATATTCTTGGGAATCATCGGCACTTTCTGGTTCCGTAATGAGTACAGGAAATCTGAAATCGGCCTCCGCCTGGCTGTTGGCTCCACACGCCGCCAGATATTGCAAATGATGATCGGAGAAGGCTGGCTGTTATTAAGCCTGGTGGCTATCCCTGCCGCTATCATCTGCATCAATATTGCGAAAATGGAATTGATTGACACGAATGTTATGCCGGTCACTTTCTTCCGCGTCTTTGCCGGTTTGATATCGACTTATCTGCTTATGGCATTCTTTATCACACTGGGAGCCTGGTATCCGGCTTACCTCTCATCTAAAATTGCTCCGGCAGATACATTACGAGCTGAATAAACCTATTTTTCCTTCATAGAAGGATAGATAAAAAATCAAGGCTGCTCCGGTAAAAACCAGATGCAGCCTTGATTTCTTAATTGCTTTTCTTTCAAAAGAAAATAATATCTATTTATTTTTTTTCCTTATAATCCTTCCGGTAACTACTTTGTGTCTCAGTCGGGAAATCTTTGGGCACTTTCTGAGTTACCTTTCCGGTTGCTGCCCATTCTGCACCGCGCAGTAACAAGACCTGGAAGCCTGTACACTGCATAGCTGTATTATCTTCAACAGTAGCACCGGCATGTCCGAGCATGGTATGGAAGATACGGGCATTTCCGTAATCGACGGTAAAGATCAGCGGTTCTTCACGTCCTGAACCTCCAGTCTCTTTATCCGAATAAGCCGTATAAAGCAAGTCTCCGATATTACCCGGACCACGCATACGGTCGTATAGTTCATCCTGGGTGTGACGCCATTTCAATGGCAATCCTTTTACGATGGGGTGAACTTTATCGCGCCCGTTCAACACATATTCATGCTGTTTTCCATGCGAACCGCCCGGACCGGCAGAACTATCCTTGACTAGTTTGCCATCCTGCCAGTACACATAAGGACCGGAGTTTTCATTTCGTCCTTCCCATCCTCCCAAGGCACATATCTTATTAAATTCGGGCCATTTGGAGAATGCGTTATCTGCCGCATGATAAACGACCACTCCCCCGCCATTTTGCACGAACTCCAGAAAACGCTTGTTTGTTTCTTCCGGCCATGAATCACCGTTATAATCCAACACAACTAATTCATACGGAGCAAAATCAAGCACAAAACCGGACATATCCTGTCCTTGTGAAGGAGACACAGCGAAATCTACGGAGAAACGACCGGAGTTTTCCAGTATTTGCTTTAAAACAACATGACTAACTTGCCAGTTATGATTGTTTTGCCCGGTAATCAACAACGTCTTGATAGGTTTGCGTGCGGATACCGAACATACACAGAAAAGGGAGAGCAACACAACCAATAGCTTTCCAAAAAATAAATGTTTCATGGTATAAATATGGTTTAAAGATTTGTTTCCACAAATATAGTAATTATTGTATGAATGCCAATAAGTAAACAACTTCCGGCACTAATATATTTATTACTTGAATTTAATAATCCTGATTACCGGATTATCGTCTTCGACAAGTGTCTTTGCAATCTTCATACCATTCCCGACCAAACGTTTTCCATGATAAGCCTCTATAACCGTTGATGCCTGAATCATTTCAGCGACCATATTCCGTGCGATATCAGGCGATGCATCCGGCGACCATCTTCCCTGACTCCAAGCCCTTGTATCATATTCTGTATCCAAAATCGGCGTCTTCTTTATTTCACCGGTTTTAAATTCATACATAAACGTTGGGATCGGTCCGCCTTTCAGTGATTTAAAATCCAATAAAAGCGTACCCATCAACATGAACTTATCAGTTGTTACTAAAGGTATCCATATATTCCGAGGTTCAGGAGCATGAGTCGATGGCTTGCGGGTTAATAAGGGTATTAATCCCTTATCCGGGGATAACCGAAACAATGTGTCGGATGAAATATCCGCAATCATTAGATCCGGACCGTAATGCATATTTTGTGAATAATAAATTCCAAAAGGTCTCCACATATTACCCTCCAATGATTGAGCTATTTTGTTTGTATATCTTTTTTCAAAATGAATGTCTAATACAGAAAGCTGGCTACCATCTTTTTTGGAGACAAGACGGTAAGGGGACTTTTTAGTCTTACTTTCACGACCAGGTTCAATTATTACACCTTCATAGATAAGTAGAGATTCATCGTCAAAATTGAAAATACTCATTTCATTATCAAATGTATTTATTTTCAATGTCCGTTTGTAGTCTCCCTTCAGAGAATAAACCTGAATGAATTGGGAACACACATAGATTTCTTCCTTCTTCTCATCTAAAATTGTACCGACATTAATCCATGTATATTCCCGCCCGCTCTGTCCTTTGTGATTGAAATGTGAATAGAGCTTTCCTGTTTTACGATCGAAAACAAATATATCACCCAATCGGGATTCATGGATAAGAATATATTTATCAGTAACAGCTGAAAGTACCGACAATCCACCCAACAAAATATCATCCGTTGTCTCCAAAGGCACATACTCTATTTCCGCCATATCCTGAAGGCGCAACTTCTTCTGAGGATAGTTTTTTGAGAAATCAAATACCGGTAAGTCGCCTGTCTTCGATTGGGAGCTTACGACCTGGCTTCCCATTATTAAAAAGGACACCAGTAAGATGAGATTGTTTATTTTCATGCTATTTTATTTATAGGACAATGAATCTCTTAAGCTATAGCTAACACGGTGGCAAGGTATTAAGAATATATTGAATGAACAAGTAAAGAACAGTCTAAAAGATGGATGTGTGAAATATAGAATATCAATAAGTAAGAATCAAAGCGTTGAATTAATAAAGTTTTGCTTACATTTGTTCTTCTATTAGTCTTTAAATAAAAAGAAATCGTGAAAAGGATTGTTATCATCGGGGCGACTTCCGGTATCGGTTACGAAGTGGCAAAGATATATCGTCAACTGGGTTGGCGCGTTGGAGTGGCAGGACGCCGGCTGGAACGGCTGGAAGCATTCAAGGAGCAGGCTCCCGAGCAGACAGAGATACAACAACTCGACGTGACTGAGGTGGAAGCCGTAGACAAGCTCCACCTGCTAATCGATAAGCTGGGAGGCATGGACCTGTTCCTGCTCAGTACCGGTGTCGGCAACCAGAACCGGACTTTGAATCCGGACATTGAACTGGCAACCGTCAATACTAATGCAATCGGTTTTACCCGCATGGTCACTGCCGCTTACCATTACTTCAAGGAACAGGGATGCGGACACCTGGCCGTCATCAGTTCTATCGCCGGGACTAAAGGCTTGGGAGTGGCACCCTCCTATTCCGCCACCAAACGTTTCCAGAATACTTATATCGACGCACTGGCACAGTTGGCCAGGATGGAAAAGCTACCGATAACTTTTACCGATATACGTCCGGGGTTCGTGAAAACGGCTTTGCTAAAAAATGATAACTATCCGCTGCTGATGCGTCCGGAACGGGTAGCACAACGGATTGTAAGGGCTTTGAAACGAAAGAAACGGACAGTCATCATCGACTGGCGGTATGTCACACTGGTATTCTTCTGGAAGCTGATTCCCGATTACATCTGGGAACGATTGTCCATTCATAACTGAATTTGTATATTTTTCCTGTAATCCCTACCTTTGCGGCCGATTATTGAAATACTGTGAGGCTGCATCGGGTTCGCTATGACAAAAGAGGCTTTTGACGCAGCCACACCTAAACAAACAGAAGAATGGGATTATTTATAAAGAAACCGTTAGGCGCTTTACAGGCGGAGGCTAACGAGTCGGGTAGTAAAACGCTGAAACGGGTATTAGGCCCCTGGAGTCTGGTCGCACTGGGTGTAGGGGTTATCATCGGTGCCGGATTATTCTCTATCACCGGAACCGTTGCTGCCGGATATACCGGTCCTGCCATTACCTTATCATTTGCCATTGCTGCATTAGGCTGTTGTTTTGCCGGATTATGCTATGCCGAATTTGCATCCATGATACCGGTTGCCGGAAGTGCCTATACCTATTCATATGCTACGATGGGAGAACTGATTGCCTGGATTATCGGCTGGGATTTGGTACTTGAATATACCGTAGCCGCAACAACAGTCAGTATCAGTTGGAGCCGGTATCTGGTCGTATTCCTCGAAGGGTTGGGTATCCATCTGCCACATACGTTGACAGCATGTCCCTGGGACGGAGGGATAGTCAATATACCCGCTTTTCTTATTGTCGTACTGATGAGTATTTTCCTGATACGAGGGACGGAAGGGAGTTCGATTTTCAACGGGGTAATTGTCTTCCTCAAGGTTTCGGTCGTATTGGTATTTGTCGCTTTAGGATGGAAATATATCAATACGAAGAATTATGTTCCTTATATTCCGGCGAATACTGGGACGTTAGGTGAATACGGTTTCTCCGGTGTGCTTCGCGGGGCAGCAATCGTTTTCTTCGCTTTCCTTGGATTCGATGCCGTATCGACCGCTGCGCAGGAAGCTAAAAACCCGAAACGGGATATGCCGATCGGGATTCTTGTTTCCCTGCTGGTTTGTACTATCCTTTATATGCTTTTCGCCCATGTGATGACCGGAGTGGCACATTACAGCCAGTTCAACGGACAGGAAGGGATTGCACCTGTTGCCGTAGCTATTTCACATATGGGACATGCGGATGCCGCCGGGGTCATCCAACCGGATTATCCCTGGCTGAATAAGGCAATCGTACTGGCTATCCTGTTTGGTTACTGTTCGGTGATTATGGTTACGTTGCTCGGACAAAGCCGTGTATTCCTGAGCATGAGCCGCGACGGGTTATTGCCTCCGTTCTTTTCGCATATCAATGAAAAATTCCGCACTCCGGCACGCAGCAATCTGCTTTTCATGTTGTTGGTCGGATTGTTGGCGGCCTTCGTACCTGCCCGGGTAGCCGGGGAGATGACGAGTATAGGGACTTTGTTTGCCTTTACACTGGTTTGTGCAGGCGTATTAGTGGTAAGGAAAACGATGCCGGACGTGCAACGTGCTTTTAAAACGCCGTTCGTTCCGCTTGTACCGGTTCTCGGAATCGTGACTTGTCTCTGCATGATGCTTTTCCTTCCGGCCGACACATGGATTCGTTTAATACTTTGGATGCTGATCGGACTGGATATTTATGCCTGTTACGGCATCAAACATAGTAAACTGGAATATATGCAACAACATCGCAAAGGGCAGCTTTCGCTGAACATGATAGGTATTGCCCTCTCCGTCCTCTGCGTTATCACCGGGTTGTGGCACCAGCAAACAGTGGGTTGGGATGAAAGCAAGGTTTTGCTAATCATCTCCTTTGTATTCGCATTCACACACCTGCCATTTTATATGGTACGGATTTGGAAGAATACGACACAAGCTTAATGCCATATGGTCATGAGGATAGACAGGTTCAATTATTATCAGATTCGAGTCATAGCATTTGTTTCTATATGGCACGCAGATGACGCAGATTGGACCATATAGAAACTTTATACACTCTGTCTCTTTTCAAATTATTGCTTTCAGCTTTCAGTTGCCGGGAGAGAATATTTTTCAATATATACGGCTGAAGGGATAGTATTGTAAAAAAATGTATACGGAAATTCCGGATAAAGTAACTTCCGGCAAAACATAGGACTTTTGTCTTCAAAGCATATATATTTTGTCATCAAAAGTCCTGACTTAACATTTCGAAACACCTATGCTTTTTGGAGCGGATAACTACCCGTAGACAAACAAATAACTATCGGTTGGCAAACGGGTGCCTATCTGTCGGAATCAAAATCCGGAATGTGACACCCTTCAGTTGGATTCCTTATTTTTCAAGGATTATATATTCCTGAAGCCTGAAGGATAAAGTTTGAATAGTGTCACTACCGGATAAGAAATCATTGTTTTCTGGTAAAAGTCAACCGTTTATTCATCGTGAAATTGACGGCACCATATACGAATAACCCCAGGAACTGCGCCAGGTATTCATTCATATCACCTATCTCAACCATCAACAGCAGGGAGAGAAACTGTAAGCCGTAAGCACAACCGAAAGCGACAAGGAAAAGAGGCACCTCACGTTCAAACTTTCCACTCCGGGAGGAGAATATCCAGTATTTGCTCCAAAAAAAGTTATTAACCAACGCAGCAACATAACCGGCAATGTTCGACCAAAGGTAATTACACCCGACACCCTTCATCAACACCCAAATAACCAGGGCAGTAATAAGAGCATTCAGGGTCCCCACAATGATAAAACGGAATATCCGTACTGATTCTTTCATATCAATCTCCCACAAACTTATCCTGCCTAATCCTTCGACTCGCGTTCCCTGGCTGTGTATAATCCATAACTCTTAATGGAAAAGGCAGCGGCTATTTTAGGCATCTTTTGTTCACTTTATTTATTTTCCAACGACAAATATACGGGATTTTCAAAAGAACAGTACTCAATCCGCCGGATTATTCTTCATAAAAAACTTCTCAAAGAACGCATCCCGATAACTATTCCCTATCGATATTTCATACTTTCCAATAAAGACATCATTGTTGTCAAACGAGGCTATATGATTGGAATTCACGATATAAGACTTGTTCGTTCGCAGAAAAACATCTTTCGGAAGCATCTCATGAATCGACTTCAGATTCATCTTCGTCACAATCCGCTGTTCGGGAGTCTGTATCACGACATAATCCTTCAAACCCTCGATGAAAAGGATATTTTCCAGCTGTATCCTGAAATAGCGCCGTTCCGCTTTCACAAAGATATGACTGGCGGAAACAGACTCCACCCGGTTCTTACTGTTGTCGGTTTTCAGCAGGGAATGATAGGTATGTGCTTTCTGTACCGCCCGTTTGAAACGTTCGATTTCAATCGGTTTCACCAGATAATCTATCGCATCCACCTCATAGCTATCGAGGGCATACTCCGCATAAGCCGTCACAAAGATGACAAGCGTATCCGACGGAATCATCCGGGCAAACTCCAGTCCGTTCACCCCCGGCATCTTGATATCCAGAAACACCAGGTCCACCGGACTCGCCTGCATAAACTTCCCGGCAGACACGGCATCGCCGAAACTTCCGCACAAAGACAACACCGGCGTATCCTGTATCAACAACTGGATTGCCTTACGACCTAGCGGTTCATCATCTACAATGATACAATTCATACTAATCAGTTTTTTAGTTTTAAACGAAGATTGACCGTATATGTTATATCCGTTTCATTTATTTGCAAAGAACAATCCGTGTCGTACAGAAGTTGCAGGCGGCGGCGGATATTGGCAAGGCCTATTCCCCCGTCGACAGGCTTCTCTTTCTGTTCGGCCGGCTTCGAATTGATACAGATAAAGATAAGCTGCTCCTCTTCCGTTTTGAAATAGAGGTGCACATACGACAGTTTCCTGTTATCGTTATTATGTTTCACGGCATTCTCCACAAAAGGGATGAACAATAAAGGCGGAACGGTTATATGCGCTGTTTCCCCTTCCGTAGAGATAATGAAATCGAAATTATCACGCCGTATCTTCTCCATATTGAGATAATCGGTCAGGAAACGGATATCATCCGCCAGATAAACCGTTTCGGAAGTACTGTCTTTCAGCTGATACTTCAACAGGTCTTTCAACTTGGACAGGACATGCACCGCCTCCACCGGATTCTCCCTAATCAACACATTCGCGTTATTCAGCATATTGAACAGGAAATGCGGGTTTATCTGATTCTTCAACTGTTCCAGTTCCGACTGCATCGTCGCATTCTCCAGTTCGTCGATACGCTGGCCGTATTTCACGTAATCCTGGAAAACAATCACCGCCGATGCCCCCGCAATAATCAAGCTCAACTGGATGATGGAAGAGATAAAAAAGAAGGCTGCCAGCCAAAACTGATACAGTTTATACTCTCTTTCGATATCTTCCTGCCGCAGCAGATAAGAAAACAAAAGAGCCACAGCGATAACCAGAAACACGGAGATGACATACTTCCCCAGCTTATTCTTCAGCAGTAAACGCGGGGTCAATATAAATACGCTCAAATAAATAGGTATAAGTAGTATCAAACTCTGTGCAATACTACTTCTTATCAAATACTCCTTCCCCTCTATCAAATCCAGATAAAAATTCACGGATATGATCAGCATACTGAGAAAGAACAGCAGGAAATGCCTGAAAACCCTGTAACGGGAATCAATCAGCAGACGCAGCAGAAAACCGGATGCATTTATCATAACCTGATACATAAATTCGTTTTACAAAGGGCCCCGTCATCCACCGCCTCCAACTTATAAGAGTCTTTGAACAACAAATCGAGGCGGTGCTTCACATCTTCCAGACCTTCGTTATGCTCTTTCTGCCCGTCCGGCAGTCCCGGAGCAAAACAGATACAGGAGAAAAACAACTCCCGCTCCCCTGCCCGGAAACAGAAATGAATATCCATCCGGGACTCTTCCGACGACAGCTGCTTTATATAATGAATGGCAAAAGGAATAAACAATAAAGGCGGCACCAGTTTACGGCTGACCTCCCCCTCCTTCGTCACGGTAAAGCTCAGGTTCGCATACTTCATCCTGGTCAGTTCCAGGAAACGCTCGATAAACGATATCTCGGAAATAAGCAGCACCTTCTCCCGCTTCCCGTCGTACAACTGGTAGCGGAGCAGCCTGCTCAACTCCATCAACACCTTCGATGCCTGTTCGGGGTTATCGAAGGTCTGTCTGCCCGCCTCATCAAGCATATTAAAAAGGAACTCCGGGTTTATCTGGTCTTTCAGAGATTCCAGTTCTGTTTTCAGGTTCACCTTCTCCAGTTCGTTCTTCCGTTGGTAGAATCCCATCCAATGACGAAGCAGGATGGTGATGGAAGTGCCGGCAATCAGCAACCCGTACAGGAAAAAGTTACTTACAATCTCAATTGCCATTATCCGGTTCTTATAGAAAAAGGAATAATACCCCGGCTCCTGCCCGGAATACCGGTTCAGCCAGTAATCGCTCCCGAAAGAGACTACAATCATAACCAGAATAAGCAGGGACACGATAATGATATACAACACATACCGGTTTTTCAGCAGCAATCCGGGCAACAGGACATACATGTGCAGATAAATCCCTCCGAGATAAAACGCCAGCAACAGCAAGCTAACATACCCAATCATACCGCCCACCTCATCCAGAAAACCGGCGCAGGTCAGATAAGGCATATTGAACGCCACAAAAGTAAAGAACAGTACCAGCAGCAAATGCCTCCCGAACCTGTACTTCGGAGCTATCAGAAAATCAATCAAAAAGCTGTTATAGGTTCCTTCCGACTTCGGCATAATAAGGGTTTAATTATTTCACAAATAAAGAACAAAGATACACATATCCTCCACTCAAAAGCCATATTTGATGGCTATACTCGTATAAAAAGCAGGTGAGAAATGCGGGTCGTACTCCCTGTCCATCGACTTGAACATCGCTTTCAGCGTGCGGTCGTCATAAAAGGCCGCCCGGTAAGCGGACAAGCCAACCGTTATCGGAACGGACAGCGACTTCGTGATAGTCAGTTCCGGTTGCAACCCGGTCGTAATATACTGCTGGGTGAATATCTTATCCTTGCCGTCATGCTCCACGAAAGCAAGCATACCGTTCATCGAACCGACCAGCTTCAGCCGAAGTAACTTATGCAACTGCATCCCGCCCGATATCTCCACTCCGTCCATCATCGAGACATTCACCATATAACGCCCCTCTAGCCGCCAGTCCACAAAAAGAGCCGGAAAAACCATCGGATAACCGAAACTGGTATTCAGCGCAACCCCCATCCCCAAATCCAGATTATCGCGCAGATGCCAGATAGCCGCCGCCATCCCCACCCCCATCACATGGTCCCAACGGGCATAGGCAAGGCTGCCGGTATTCATAAAAAGCCCCACCCCGGCACTTGCCAGAAGCGACCACCTCTTACTCAACGGACGGATATACGAAACAGCCAGCTGCGCATTGAAGATTTGCGACTCCATATACTCCGACAAGTCCTTGTTATCCATCGAAGCATAGGAAGCGCCCAGACCGACCATCCAGGCCGTCGGGTGGTTGTTTTCGTCCATTTTCATGGATACGGGAATATTCACACCTCCCTGAATCACCTTCATATCCCCTTTGCCGCCCACCTTTTTGTTATCGGCATCCCGGAATCCGGACGAACCGATATATTCAGTCTTCAGCCAGACCTGTGCGCTTGTTTCCTGACATATAAAAACTCCCGCCAACATCAACCACAACCATACTGTTTTCATATCATGCTTCTTTTTATTATTGAACTTGAAACAAAACTAGACAAACAGCCGATGCCCGGATATTTTAGTAGACGAAGCAGCAGTAATAATAGACCAAACGGGGTTTCAGGTATATTTCCCGGTAAACCAGTCCTTGAACTCCCCAACCCGCGCCTTACTTACCAGGATTTTCTCTTGCACAGGGACTTTCAGGTTCACAGACAGGCGTCCGTTAAACCAGAGGTCGATGTCGGATACGGCTTTCCGGGAGATAAGATACTGGCGGTTCACACGGAAGAAAATATCCGGGTTCAGGCAGTCGGACAACTCATCGAGCGTCTGCGTAAAAATATATTCCCGCCCATCGGTAACGACCGCCTTCACAAGCCCGTCGTTGATATAGAAAAACAAAATCATATCTACCGATAGCGGAAGCAGCTTGTCCCCCTTTACCGGAACCAGGAAATGCGTCTTGTAGCTTTCCTGCCGTTTCAGCACATGAACCAGGCGGCTATAATCAAATTCCTTTGAAGGCACCTCCGAACGCAGTTGTTCCAGTTTGCCAATCGCCTTCCGTATGTCGCTCCCGCCAATCGGCTTGAGCAGATAATCGATGCTGTTCACTTTGAAGGCACGCAGGGCATACTCATCGTAGGCCGTCGTGAAAATGATCGGACAGGAGATATCCACATGTTCAAAAATCTCGAAGGCGGAGCCGTCCGCCAAATGAATATCGAGGAATATCAGGTCGGGCATCGCATTGGCACAGAACCAGTCTATACTTTCTGCAATACTATCCAATACGGCCACAACCCCGATATGCGGGGCCGCCTCCGAAAGCAGAGCCGTCAGATTGCGGACGGCCGCTTTTTCATCTTCTATGATAAGTGCATTCATATCAATGGAATAGTTACGATAAATGTATTGTTCTCTTCGCGCACCTCGATTTCTTCCTTAAAGAGCAGGTTGTAACGTTTCGCCAGGTTTGCCAGACCGATTTGTAAACCTCCGCTGGCTGTAAGCTTACGCTGGACGGGATTGCTGACCGTCAGCCGGTTTCCTTCGGTAAAGACCCGGATTACCAATGGATGACGATTGCTAATCTCATTATGCTTGACGGCGTTTTCAATTAGCAGCTGGACGGACATAGGGGGAAGCTGGCGCGCCCCGGCGGCTTCGTCTATCCGGATATCAAACTCCAGGTTATCTTCATAGCGCATCTTCAACAAAAAGATATAGGCGGAGACAAACTCCATCTCCTCCCGTAAGGTGACGCTTTGGGATTCATTCTCCTGCAAGGTGTAACGAAGCACCCGCGACAGTTCCTGCAAATAATCCTGTGCCTTATCGGGCGTTTCGCGGATTAGCGAGCGCAGGGTATTCAGCGAGTTGAACAGCATATGCGGGTTCAGTTGGTTCTTCAGGGCTTCGTACTGGTTCACCAGGTTCTCCGTGCGTAGCTGCTGGTTCTCGACCAACACCTGCTGGCTTTTGCGAAGCAGGTGAATCATATAACAACTGCCCGTCACAATACAGGTAATGATAAAATCGCGCAACGGATGCAGGTAATGGTGCACCATCGCATCAATCGCCGGAATGTCGAAATGATGGTGAAGGAAGACGAAAACCTTCCCCAGCAGATTGCTCATCAACCAGGTCAGGACGAAAGATAAAACCATCTTTCCCCACGTGATACGTGCCACCGGACGGTTGAACCGGAAGAGGAACGTATTCAGGGCAAAGAGAATCAGCAGCGAAATAAAAGTAAAAAACACTTCATTGGCAACATCGGCCATCCGCATTCCGGGGAAAAGATTGTTCTCCCCGGAATGGTCGAACAGGGATATCAGTTCCGGGAAATGGGTCAGGAACGCCACCACCACGGAAATGACGACAACAGCCAATACATATTTATCTATATTTACTTTCATACCACAAATATACTTATTTCTTTTCTACACGCGCCGTCACATACATGCCGGGACGAAAACGTTCGTGGTTTCCTTTCACCCGTGCATAGATTTCGAGGGAGCGGTTTACGGCATCGACCTCCTGGCCGACAGACAGCAGTGTAGCATCGAACGTCTGCTTTCCCATGCCGTTCACGCGGAACTGGATGCGGCTGCCCGGGGTAAGGTCGTCGAGGTCTTTCTCGTAAGCGGTCAGGCAAAGGAGGGTTTCGCCTTTGTCGATTACTTCACAGACAGGTTCACCGGCATTGATATATTTACCCAGGTTCAAGGTCATTCCGGTCACGTAACCGTTCAGCGGGGATTTTACTTCCAGGTAAGGACGGATACCGTCTTTGAGCAGGTCGCCGGGCATAACTCCGAGTATCGTAAGTTGTGCAGCGGCAGCTTCCAGGCGGCTTTTCATCGAAAGGTAATCGGCTTTGCTCTGCTGGAAACGTTTCTGGGAGGCAGCTTCCTGCGAACTCAGACGCTCCTGGCGGTGGTATTCGGCTTCAAGATATTCCGTTTGAGCATGAGCCTCCAGGTAACTTTGCTGCAACAGGATGAAATCAGGGTTTTCGAGGGTGGCGAGAACGGCACCTTTCTTTACATAATCGCCCGGAAGCAGGGGCGTTGAATGAACGGTCCCTCCCATCGTCAGGGTGACAGTGGCATGGCGTTGGGGAGGCACAATCATGGTTCCGTTGAAGGAAGAATGATTCGGCATGGCGGTTGCCGAAGTGACGGCATCGACACGGATGGTATCGGCGGCAACCACTGCCGGTTCGACAGGAGGTGCAACCGGTTCCGGGATCTGTTCTTTTTCGGTTGTCGTATTGCAGGCTGTCAATAACACGACTGCGGCAGATATTAATATCGTTTTCATTTCGTATATCTTTATTGTATTAGTTATTATTTTTTCTGAAACTGTATCTGAATGTAATTTCATCAACGCGTATAAAGCTCCAATTCCAGTGCAGAGACATTATAATTATAGACCGCTTCAATATATCCTCTCCTAATCTCGCGGGCACTGTTCAGGCTTTGGACGAACTGCATAATATCCGTTTCGCTCTCCTTGAATTGTATTTGCGCACTCTTCAGCAGGGCATCCGCTTCCGGGAGCGCACCGGTCGTATAATAACGGATATTTTCTCCCTGTTGGCGGAGCATGACTTGCAACTCATCGACCTTGTTGTTCAGCTGGCGGGCACTCGCTTCCGCTTCCGTCCGGGCAATACCGGCATCTATCCTCGCCTGCTTCGAACGGCTTTGCTGCGGGAAGAACAAAAGCGGGAAGGAAACACCGACCATCCACGAATTCAACCCGTTCAGCGGTGAAATCTTCTGGCGGATATAACCGACCGAAAGTTCGGGGAAGAAGCGGCTGCGCTCCACGTTCAACAGCGCCTTCTTCTCGTCTGCCAGGCTCCGGAAATAATTCAGATGCGCTTCCGACGGCGCCGCCTCTCCAGTCACACCCGGAAGCAACGCCAGCGTACTGTCGGCCGGAACAACCGGACTGTCGGCATAACACACCCAGGTGAAACGGCGGACTGCCAGTTGAAGCTCTTCTTCCGCCTGCATCAGCCGGGTACGCAGGTCGGCAGCCAGCGTCGTTGCCATATTCCGCTCCAGCAAAGTGATATCGCCCTGCTCGTAACGGAGTTTTCCCGCCTCCTGCAAACGAACTGCCAACTCGCTCTCTTCGCGGTAAAGGGAACAAAGGTTTGCCGCATACTGATAATAAGCCCAGGCACGTTTCACCTCCGCCGTTATCTCTTTGCGTACCATGTCGCGATAATATTCGCCCGTCGCCACCTGCTTGCTGACCAGAGCGTTTTTATAGAAAGGAGTCAAAAGATTGCCCAGCGACTGGGTGACTTCCAGCTGGTTGTCACTGCGTATCTCACCATTGATTTGCCCCCAGGAATAGGAGAAGGAAGTCGCTCCCGGGTCCCAGGCCTCTCCCCTAGCAGCCCGCGAACGGTCTATCGCCGCCGAGGCCGTCTTCAAACGGGGATGGTTTTTCATGGCAAGGGCAAGAGCCTCGTCCAGCGTAACGGTTGCCGGGACTGCGTCGGGAACTGCTACTCCCTCCGCCCATACCGCCGGTGACAGGACAGCCAGCAGCAGAACCAGGGTGGCAACCTTCGTCCCCCTCCTTTTCCTGAACTTCTTCCACATCAGCGGAAACGAATTAACCATCCGGTAGAAGACCGGAATAATCAGCAGAGTAAGGACGGTCGAAACAATCAACCCGCCAATCACGACAGTCGCCAGCGGACGTTGCACCTCCGCACCTGCCGATCTGGCAATCGCCATCGGGACAAATCCCAGCGAAGCCACCAGCCCCGTCAGGAATACCGGGCGCAACAAATGCGGGCATCCCCGGGCAATAATCCGGTTCGTACTCATTGTATATCTGTTTCTTTTACGTAAGTCATTGAAATGATTAATCATCAGGATACCATTCAGCACCGCCACCCCGAACAGGGCTATAAAGCCGACCCCGGCAGAAATACTGAAAGGCAACCCACGCAGCCAAAGCGCCACAATCCCCCCTATCAACGACAAGGGCACGGTCGAAAAGACCACCAGCGTATAAGTCACACTCTTGAAAGCGAAGAACAGCAGCAGCAAAATCAGCGCCAGCGCAACAGGAATCACGACCAGCAAGGTATTGATGGCATTTTGCAGGTTCTCAAACTGCCCGCCGTATTCGAAATAATAACCGGGCTTCAGCCTGACATTCTTTTCCAGCGTGTCCTGTATCTGCGAAACGACCTGCTGTATATCGGCATCGCGTACATTCACCCCAATTACGATACGACGTTTGGTCGCATCCCTGTTAATCTGCAAAGGGCCGTTCACCAGCTCGATACTCGCCACCTCGCTGACGGGTATCTGGATACCCTCCGCCGTGCGGACAAACAACTTGTCGAGGTTAAGGTCCGACACTTTATCGTTATCCAGCCGCAACACAAGGTCGAAGCGGCGTTCGTTCTCAAAAATCACGCCAGCTGCCTCCCCGGCATAGGCCGTGCGGATAATCGTATTCAGTTCCTCTATATTCATACCGTAACGGGCAATCTTGCCGCGGTTGTACCTGACTACCAGTTGCGGAAGCCCCATCGCCTGCTCCACAATCACGTCGGCGGCACCGGGCACCTGCTCCACATAGATCGCCGCCTCTTTCGCCCGGGTGTAGAGTTCCTCCATGTCTTCGCCATACAGCTTGATGGCGATGTCCGCCTTGGCACCTGTCATCAACTCGTTAAACCGGAGTTGTATCGGCTGGCTGAAATTGAACTCCGCCCCCTCGACCGTCTCCAGCGCCTTCTTCATCTTCTCCACCATCTCGGCACGGCTGGAAGCCGACGTCCATTCCTTGAACGGCTTCATGATTATCATCACATCGGCATCCTCCACCGCCATCGGGTCAGTAGGCACCTCCGCCGTCCCTATCTTGGCAACGACATGTTTGATTTCAGGGAACTGCTCCATCAGCGTCTTCTGTGCCCGGCTGGAAAGTTCGATACTCTGCGTCAGCGAACTTCCGGCGGGAAGCGTCATCTGCATCGCAAAGTCGCCTTCATCAAGCGTCGGGATAAACTCCGCGCCCAACCGGGTAAACAGCAGCAACGAAGCCGCCAGCAACACAAAAGCGGAACCGACCGTCGCCCAGGTATGATGCAGGCAGAAACGCAGGCCGCGTTTATAAAACACATTCAGCTTATCGAAGAAACGGTCGGCAAAGGTCGGCTTTGCAGAGATAGTCCGTTTCAAGAAGAGCGAAGCCATCATCGGCACATAGGTAAGCGAGAGAATCAGCGCACCGATAATACAGAAGACCAGCGTCTTCGCCATCGGCGTGAAATATTTGCCTTCAATCCCCGTCAGTGTCAAGATAGGAAAGAACACAATCAGGATAATCAAAACGGCAAAAGTCGCACTGCGCACCACGCCGCTCGCCCCGGCTTCCACTTCCCAGTCCAGTTCAGCCTGCGTGAGCGTCCGCCCGACAAGCCGTTTCGTATAGATATGCGCCAGTATCCCTTCAAGGATAACAATCGAGCCGTCCACCACGATACCGAAGTCAATCGCTCCCAGGCTCATCAAGTTGGCCGACACGCCGAAGACACGCATCAGGATGAAACCGAACAGCATTGCCAGCGGAATAACCGAAGCGACAATCAACCCGGCACGCACATTCCCCAGAAAAACGATCAACACCAAGAAGACTATCAGTGCCCCTTCAATCAGGTTGCGCACCACGGTCGAGATATTCCGGTTCACCAGCTCTGAACGGTTCAGGTAAGGTTCGACACTGACGCCTTCGGGAAGCATTTTCTGCACTTTCTCCACGCGGGCCTCCAGTTCCTTCGTCACCACATTGGCGTTCGCCCCTTTCAGCATCATGGCAATGCCGCCCACACATTCGCCTTCGCCGTCTTTGGTCATCGCACCGAAACGTTTCGGCGCACCGAAGCGCACCGTGCCGACATCGCTGATATGGATAGGAATGCCTCCGCGGTTCGTAATCACGATGCGTTCGATGTCTTTCACGTCGCTTATCATACCTTCCGAACGGATATAGTAAGCGCGGTTCACCTTCTCGATATAACTTCCGCCGGTGTTCTGGTTGTTGCTGCTCAGGGCGGAATAGACGTCGCCGATGGTAATATTCAGCGAATAGAGCGCATCCGGGTCGACCGCCACCTCGTATTGTTTCAGGTAGCCGCCGAAACTGTTAATCTCCACAATCCCCGGAATCCCCGAAAGCTGCCGCTTCACAATCCAGTCCTGAATCGTGCGCAACTCCATGGCATCGTAGCGGTCCTCATAGCCGGGGGCGACCTTCAGCACATACTGGTAGATTTCACCCAGCCCGGTCGTTATCGGCATCAGTTCCGGCATGCCCAGTTCGACGGGAATCTCTCCGGCAACGGTTTGTATCTGTTCATTGATCAGCTGCCGCGCATCCAGTGTCGGGACACTCTCCTTAAACACCACCGTCACGAGCGACAGCCCGAAACGCGACACGGAGCGTATCTCTTCCACATTCATAATATTACTCATGGCAATCTCTATCGGGAAAGTAATCAACTGCTCCACCTCCTGCGGGGCAAGCGTCGGCGAGACGGTCACAATCTGCACCTGGTTGTTCGTAATATCGGGAACGGCGTCGATAGGCAACGTCAGCATGGCATAAATCCCCCCGATTAGCAGGAAGAGGGTCGTCAACCCGACGAACAGTTTTTTGCGAATCGAAAAATGTACTATGGCTTTAAACATCACTTTGTAATTTAAAATAACATTACAAAGCTAGCAGCCGCAAAAGAAGTAACCTATAAGAAAAGAATGAAGCTGACAGAATAGGAAGTGAAATGTACGAATCAGCTTTTAAACGAAAAAGGGAGAAAGGGCGTAAAGATAAAAATCCGGGAAAAGCCAAAGCCGCATATCTTCGCGTAAAGGGTCATACATGCGTTGTAAAAGGGGGTACATGTGTTTGGTCTGAAGACTAACAGGCTCCTGTGCGCGACTTTTCCCGGAATCTTTTTTTAGGGGACATCATTCTTTTCATTGAAGTCGTCTGCCTCCTGGTTGCCGCCTTCAATGGTTTCCGTGACGTCTTTCACGTCGCCCGATGTATAGCTATCAGACAGGACAGAGGCATCCGAAGACATTCCTTCGTCGGTCAGTTCGGCACTCTCATCCCACAATGTTTGCATTATCTTTGTCATAACCATTGATTTTATTTTGTTAATACATTAATCTAACAAGACTGCCGCGCAAAAGGTTGAAGAAGGAAAGAAGTTTCTGAGAAATAAATGGCTTATTTCTCACAGAATCCTTTAGATACCGGCCGGTCCAATACGAACCGGCCGGTATTTGCACAAACACATTGACTTATCATTACAGCGTCGTATACACTATCGAATCCACCGCATGCGACAGGATATAAGCTGCCGGCGTTGCATTCGTTATGGAATACCCCTTCTTCAATTCCTCTATTGCATCCGCTTTACCTTTGCCCAATACAGGGACCAGCAACGGCGAACCGTTCAGGATAAGCGGGCCCGTCATCGTGATGCGGAACTGTCCCGTTTCCGGATGCTGCGATACCGCATAATTGCGGCTGTCGGTCAACAAGGGAAGATTGTCGGGGAAGATAGACGCCGTATGTGAATCTCCTCCTATCCCCAAGATGATACAATCGAAATAGGGAAACTGGCCGTGACGCGGCAAATACTCCTTCACAATACGCGAATAACGCATAGCCTCCGTCCCCGGTTCCCCTTCACCATGAATCCGGTGGATATGCTCACGGGGAATGTGGAGCGGTTCGAACAACAGTTTGTTCGCATGACCAAAATTACTTTCCGTATCTGTCGGCGAAACGCAACGTTCGTCCACCCAGAAGAAACGCATGTTGTTCCAGTCTATCTTATCTTTATATTCGTCCGCCCACAAGGCAAACATCTGTTTGGCCGTTTCACCACCCGACAAAGCCAGGTTGAACGGTTCATCATCCTCTTTACGGGCCATATAATCCATCAACTGGCGAGTCAATGCCCGTAACGCATCTTTGTTGTCTTTGTAATTCTCTATTTTCATATGCTTCATTATTATCAGCCGCATGATTCGCAGGGAGCTCCCATCGAATCTGCGCCTAGCATCATTCTTTCTATCGGACCATTCTGTCCCGGCTCATAGAAGAAGAGATTCTTCGAACCCTCTTCCTTCCAATGATGCAGGATAGGGTCTATAAAACGCCAGCTTGCCTCCAACGCATCGCTGCGGGCATACAAGGTAGAATCTCCCAGCATAGCATCCAGCAACAAACGCTCGTAAGCATCCG
Source organism: Parabacteroides caeci (assembly GCF_023656795.1). Classification (NCBI taxonomy): domain Bacteria; kingdom Pseudomonadati; phylum Bacteroidota; class Bacteroidia; order Bacteroidales; family Tannerellaceae; genus Parabacteroides; species Parabacteroides caeci. Next base: position 75,446 of record NZ_JAMOKT010000001.1, on the reverse strand, counting down.
GCAGGTGAGTTTTTGAAAGCGAGTCGTAACGGAATTCCATTCCGACTTGTTTCACGGTGAATCCGGCTCCCGGCATCTTCAGTCCGAAACGCAGCGTGATGCTTTCGTCCGGTTGGATGCGGATAACCAGCTTATTGCATGAACTGCCCGAACATTGCCCGGCAAAAAGCTGATGCGGTGTCGATTTGAAATGGATGACAATCTCCGACGACTTCTCCGGCAACTTCTTACCCGTAAAGAAATAGAACGGGACACCGCTCCAACGCCAGTTGTCAATGAAGAACTTCATGCCGACATACGTTTCGGTATTCGAATCGGGTGCAACATTCTTCTCCTCGCGATAACCGTCGTACTGGCCGCGGACTACCCATTCATTCATCTCACGAATCGTATAGGGACGGATAGCACGGAACACCTTCACAATCTCATCGCGAATCGGCTCCGGGTCGAACACGGCCGGAGATTCCATCGCTGCAAACGCCATCAATTGCATCAGGTGGTTCTGAACCATATCACGCAGGGCACCTGCCCCGTCATAATATTTGCCGCGGTTTTCCACACCCAGCGTTTCGGAGGCGCTTATCTCGACCGAATCCACATAATTCCGATTCCAAAGGGGTTCAAAAATACCGTTGGAGAAACGGAGTACCAGGATATTCTGCACCGTCTCCTTTCCCAGATAATGGTCGATACGGTAAATCTCCTCCTCTTCGAAAATACGGCAGAGATGCTTGTTCAGTTCCTGGGCCGTCTCAAGGCTTGTTCCGAACGGCTTCTCCACAATCACGCGGCGCCATCCGTCTTCCGTCTCAGCCACATTCATGCCGTTTTCCTGAAGATACTTCGGCACCAACTCGTACATCAGCGGCGGAGTGGCCAGGTAATAGATAATCCTGTCCGGAATATTCTCCTGCTGCTGCAACGAATGGATGCGGTCTTTCAGTTTTACATATTCGGCGGAGTTGGTTGAATCGAATGCCAGGTAGAACAGAATCCGGAGGAATTTATCCAGTTCTGCGCTGTTTGTTTCCTTATTTCCCCTTGCTTCCAGGATGTGTTTACGCTGTTCGGCACGGAACTCTTCATCCGTGTATCCCGTACGGGCCGCACCCAATATAGCGAAATGTTCGGGTAACATATCGCCAATGAACAATTCAAAAAGTGCCGGAAGCAGCTTGCGGCCTGTCAGGTCGCCCGATGCTCCGAAAATAACCAGGAGTTGACTGTCTGCTCTTTTCATCATCAAGTCCCTCCTTTATACTGTATAAGTTCCGGAAACTGTGTTACCGCCTTCGCCCGTCCAGTTGGTGTGGAAGAAAATACCGGGGTCGCGGTCTACCCTTTCATAGGTATGGGCACCGAAATAGTCACGCTGTGCCTGAATCAGGTTGGCAGCCGAATTGAGCGTGCGCAAGCCGTCGAAATAACTCAGGGCCGAACTCATGGCCGGCAAGGCTACGCCACTCAGGGCGCCTTCTGCAACCACCTTACGCCAAGATGGCAAAGCGGCCTGTATCTTGATGCGGAAGAAGTCGTCGAACAGGAGGTTCGGCAACTCCGGAGCCTTCTTGTACGCATCCGTAATCTTCTGCAAGAATACGGAACGGATGATGCAGCCTTTACGCCATATCTGTGCAATCGTGCCGAAGTCGAGCTCCCATCCGTAACGTTCGGAAGCGCGGAGAATCAAAGAAAAACCTTGTGCATAAGAAATCAGCTTCGCAGCATACAAGGCCTGGCGAATCTCTTCCACATACAGGTTTTCACCCAGTTCGACAGGTTCGGGATATAAGCTGGAAGCCTCTCCGCGTTCAGATATCAGGGTCGATAGCATACGGGCATAAACGGCCTCGGTAATCAAGGTCAGCGGGTCGTTCTCGTCCATCGCTGCGATGGCACTCCATTTGCCGGTTCCTTTCTGGCTGGCAACGTCCAGGATTTTGTCCAGCAACGGTTTGCCGTCTTCGTCGCGGAAGCGGAGGATATTCTTTGTAATCTCAATCAGGAAACTGTCCAGTTCCCCTTTGTTCCATTCTTCAAAGACGACAGCCATTTCGTCATTATCCAGCCCTTTACGGTTCTTCAGCAAAGAATAGGCTTCGGAGATTAACTGCATGTCGCCATACTCAATCCCGTTATGCACCATCTTCACGAAATGTCCGGCACCGCCTGCGCCTATCCATTGGCAACAGGGAGTCCCGTCATCGAGCTTGGCAGCAATGCCTTGCAATATGTCCTTCACAATAGGCCATGCTTCGGGAGAACCTCCGGGCATCACGGACGGGCCGTGCAGGGCACCTTCCTCGCCGCCTGAAATACCGCTACCGACAAAATAAAGACCTTTTGCCTCCACTTCCTTCACACGGCGTTCCGTATCGTGGAAATCGGAATTACCACCGTCAATAATCACATCGCCGGGCGACATGTGGGGCAACAGTTGTTCAATCATCTCATCGACCGGAGCACCTGCCTTAATCATCATCATGATGACACGCGGACGCTTAACGGCTTCCACCAGTTCCTCGATAGAATGGGCCGGGATAAAATTCTTCCCCTTGCCGCGGCCGTTCACAAAACGGTCCACTACCCTTTCCTCACCGGGGAAACTACGGTTATATACAGCAACGGTAAAACCTTTGCTTTCCATGTTCAGAGCCAGGTTCTCCCCCATAACGGCAAGACCTATCAGTCCGATATCTGCTTTTTTCATGTTCTGTTCTATTTTATATTTCGTTATTTTATCAATGCAAACAAATCGTTCAACGATTCACTCATCGAAGGATGCGTATAAATGCTATCCCTCAGGAATGTGTAATCTTTTCCCGCCCGTATAGCCAGCGAGACGGTATTGATAACCTCCGTCGATTCGGCGCAGAACAGGGTACAACCCAGTATCTCGCCTGTTTCCGTATCGACAATCGCTTTCAGTAGGCCATCCGTCTGCTCGAAAGTACGTGTCCGAGGGAATGCTGCCGCCGGAATCCGTGCGATACTTATCTTTCTTCCCGAACGCAAGGCCTCTTCTTCTCCCATACCGATACGCGACAAAGGCGGGTCGATGAAAACGGAGTAAGCCACGGCTACACGGTCATCTTTCGTACGGCGTCCGCTACCGAACAGTTCATCCTTTATCACCCGGTAATCGTCCAGGGAGATGTAAGTGAACTGGAGTCCGCCTGTCACATCGCCCATGGCCCATATATCGGGCACGTTCGTATGCAGGTGTTCGTCTACCACGATTGCACCACGGTCGGAAACCTGTATGCCTGCGGCTTCCGTATTCAGGTCCGTCGTGTTCGGACGTCGGCCGGTTGCCAACAAAACGGCATCAGCGGGAAGTTGCCGGAGCTCTCCTCCCACATTCTCTTTATATGTTATAACAGCTTCGGCGCCATTGTGTTCAATCGACTGCACCAAAGCGTTCAGATGAATAGTAATTCCTTTCTTTTCCAATACTGTTTTTACCGCCTCAGCGATATCGCGGTCTTCGCGGGCAATAAACTTGTCGCCCCCTTCGAGCACAGTCACTTCGGAACCGAAGCCGGCAAACATGGAGGCAAACTCAAGGCCGATGTAACCACCGCCAACAATCACCAATCGGCGCGGTAACTTATCCAGTTCCATGATAGAAGTACTGGTATAAACATACGGATTACCTTCCAGTCCCTTGATTGACGGAATAATGGTGGAAGCGCCCGTATTGATGAATATCTTTTCGCCCTCCAGGAGAAGGGTTTCATTGCCTGCTTTCACTTCTATTTCATGAGGAGAACGGAAAGAAGCGATACCGGTATAGACCGTGACGGTGTCTTTCGAATCGAGGTTATCGAAATTCTTTTTGCGTAAAAAGGCAGTCAGTTCTCTTTTTCCGGCAATAGCATTCCGGAATTCCTCTGCGTATTGCTCAAAAGAAGAGGGTTTCCTGTATTGAGTTACTTTCGACATGTGTACCAGCCTTTTTGTCGGGATACAACCTATATTGATACAAGTTCCGCCATACATACCAGCCGAACGTTCAATAATGGCCACGTTCCAGCCTCTTGTTCCCAACTCTGCGGCCAAAGTCTTGCCGGCCTTACCAAACCCAATGATTATCGCATCATACTTTTTCATCTTTCGTTTCTCCTCTTTTAAGTTAGTTATTAACAGAACATTCGTTTTAACCTAATTGTTCGTAATATTTATCTATATTCCAATATTTATTATCTATCAGCCTCCCCGCTTAAAACGCAAAGGATGACAAGACAAAAGTAGAGAAAGCGACTAGTTAAGGGAATGGTCATTTTTCCTATTGAGTTGGCAATTTGTCATTCACTGGGGAGCAAAATTCCGGACATGCCGAAACGGCTTCAGTTTCCTAAGCAGGAAACGCGAGTTTCTTCCGCAGGAAACTGGAGTTCCCCAGGCAGGAAATTACAGTTTCCTAGGCAGGGAACTGGAGTTTCCCAAACACGAAACTACGAGGAAACTGTAATCAACTGAGCAATAACACACTAGTATAAAATTGAGAATAGTAAGAAAACAGGTTCTATTACCTCTTGACAGCCGAAATAAGGAGCATCATCGGCCTGCGTAATTCATCCTGCATACCGGGAATGGTATCCAGTAAGGCAGGGTCGGGTTCCGACTCTATCAATCCGGTTATTTCAAAGCCCGACTTAATCAATCCATTTATATAAGTAGTCAATGTCTTATGATACTTCACCACCTCTTCGCCCAAAAAGACAGCACGGCGTTTTCCTTCCGTAAAATAACGGTCGACCGGCCAATGCAGAATCTCACCGTCAGCTCCATAATACCAATCCTGCGTACCATAAGCCGTAAAAACCGGATGCTCGACCGAGAAAACAAATGTTCCGCCCTTGCTCAGACAACGGTACACATGCTCACAAACCGTATCAAAAGATTCCAGATAATGAAACGTCAGCGAACTGATGACTACATCAAACATATCAGGCTTATATTCAAAATCTTCCACAGCCATACATTTATAGGTTATCCGAGGGGAAGAATTTCTTTTTCGGGCTTCTTCCAGCATCTTCTCCGAAATATCGATACCCAGTGCAGAAGCCGCTCCCTGTTCAATGGCATATACGCAATGCCATCCGAAACCACATCCCAGGTCAAGCACCCTTTTCCCCTGGAAATCGGGCAACATCTTCTTTAGCATGTGCCATTCTCCCGCGCCTTTCAAACCATCCACAGAACGCGACATCCGGCAATAGCGGCTGAAGAACTCTTCGTCATCATATTTATTCTCTTTCATACCTTAAACTCTTAGTTTTAACAGAAATATTTCCACAAATACGGAGAACGGCAAAGATAGGCATAAAAACAACCTCTTTCCCTCCCCTCTCTATTTATATTTTGATAACAATTAGACTATATATACAGAAATTTATCGTAAATTTGCGACGATTCTCTCATTTTGATAAGCAGAGAACTCATTGCAATAACCAATTTTACATGTAATGAAACAAGACAAGATCATTTTCGACATCATTGAAAAAGAACATCAGCGCCAGTTGAAAGGCATCGAGCTGATTGCTTCTGAAAACTTTGTGAGCGACCAGGTGATGCAAGCCATGGGAAGCTGCCTGACCAACAAATACGCCGAAGGTTATCCCGGCAAGCGTTATTATGGTGGTTGCGAGGTAGTAGACCAGAGCGAAACGATTGCTATCGAACGGTTGAAACAAATCTTCAATGCTGAATGGGCAAATGTCCAGCCTCACTCGGGAGCACAGGCAAATGCAGCCGTATTCCTGGCAGTTCTTAACCCAGGGGATACATTCCTCGGTTTGAATCTGGCACATGGCGGCCACCTTTCTCATGGTTCTCCCGTAAATAGTTCAGGTATCCTATATAAAGCAACAGAATATAACGTAAAAGAAGAAACCGGACGCGTCGATTACGACCAGATGGAAGAAGTTGCACTGCGCGAAAAACCGAAATTGATTGTCGGTGGCGGTTCTGCTTATTCACGTGAATGGGATTACAAACGGATGCGCGAAATCGCCGACAAAGTAGGCGCCCTGTTGATGATAGACATGGCCCACCCTGCCGGTCTGATTGCAGCCGGTTTGCTGAACAACCCGTTGGAATATGCCCACATCGTAACTTCTACGACTCATAAAACGCTGCGTGGTCCGCGCGGAGGTATCATTCTGTTAGGCAAAGACTTCGAAAACCCATGGGGAAAGAAGACTCCGAAAGGCGAAATCAAAAAGATGTCGCAGTTACTCGATTCAGCCGTATTCCCGGGTATCCAGGGAGGTCCGCTGGAACATGTGATTGCTGCTAAAGCCGTTTCTTTCGGCGAAGCACTGGAACCGGAATACAAAACATACCAGGCTCAGGTGAAGGCAAATGCGGCTGCTATGGCTAAAGCATTTATCGATAAGGGGTATAAGATTATTTCCGATGGTACGGACAATCACAGTATGCTGATCGACCTGCGTAAGAAATTCCCTGAACTGACTGGTAAAGTTGCTGAAAAAGCATTGGTTGCTGCCGACATCACTGTCAATAAGAACATGGTTCCGTTCGACAGCCGTTCAGCATTCCAGACTTCAGGTATCCGTGTCGGTACTCCGGCTATCACAACCCGTGGTGCCAAAGAACCGCTGATGACTGAAATCGTTGAATTAATCGACACTGTTCTTTCTGCTCCCGAATGTGATAAGACAATCACCGCTGTTCGCGAAAAAGTAAACAGCATCATGAAAGAATATCCAATCTTCGCATGGTAAAATACCTTGTATAGGGCCGGCACTAAACCGCCGTCCCTATACATTATATTATATATAGTATATAAATACCGTATAAGCGGCAAAAATATCTGTTTAACCGGAGTAAATACCGGGACGACCGCTAGGGCCGCCCCTACGAAAAACAAAATTCACAATTATCTATAAACTTATCTTTATAACATGAAGAAGCTCGTTTCAATGTGTGCAGGCGCAGCACTATGTATCCTTGCGTCATGCAGCGAAGGGCCTACAAAACAGATGCCTTATAATCAGGGTATCAATGTAATTCCCGTACCTGTAAGTCTGACTCAGAACGAAGGAGTCTTTAAAGTTGGCAAAAATATGGCTTTCCAGGCTTCCACTCCGGAAGCAAAGACTGTGGCTGAATTTTTTGCTTCTAAAATGAATCTGGCAACAGGTTATCAGGTAACAGTCGGAGACAAAGAAGTTTCTAACGGGATTTCATTGCTCATCGACGAATCACTGGACGTAAATAACGAGGGGTACACACTCGACGTAACTGCCAATGGAGTTGTTGTAAAATCTAAAACTCCGCAAGGTTTGTTCTACGGTATGCAGACATTCATGCAACTGTTGCCGGCAGAAATCGAAAGTCCGGTTGTCGTAAACGGTATCGCATGGACCACCCCATGTGTTTCCGTAAAAGACGAACCGCGTTTCGGATACCGTGGCTTCATGCTTGACCCGTGCCGCCATTTCATTCCAGTTGAAAACGTAAAGAAACAGATCGACGTATTATCCTTGTTCAAGGTCAACCGCATGCATTGGCACTTAACAGACGACCAGGGCTGGCGTATCGAAATCAAGAAATATCCGAAACTGACAGAAGTCGGAGCAAAACGTATTGAAGGCGAAGGCACTGAGTACGGTGGCTTCTATACACAGGAAGAAATCAAGGAAGTTGTGAAATATGCAGCCGACCGCTTCATCACTGTTATTCCTGAACTGGAACTTCCGGGACACGAAATGGCCGCTATCGCCGGTTATCCTGAATTGTCTTGTAAAGGCGAACCGGGTACTCCGCGTATCATCTGGGGTGTTGAAGACATCGTAATGTGTGCCGGCAAAGAAGAAACATTCAAGTTCCTGGAAGACGTGATTGATGAAATCGCTCCGTTGTTCCCCAGCGAATATTTCCATATCGGAGGCGACGAATGTCCGAAGATTAGTTGGAAAGAATGTCCGCTATGCCAGAAACGTATCAGGGAAGAAGGCTTGAAAGGCGACAAACAGCACAGCGCGGAAGAACGTTTGCAGAGTTACTTCGTACAACGTATGGAAAAATATCTTTCCGGCAAATACGGAAAGAAAATCATTGGTTGGGATGAAATCCTGGAAGGTGGTCTTGCACCGTCTGCAACTGTTATGTCATGGCGTGGTGAAGCCGGCGGTATCGCTGCTGCTAACATGGACCACGATGTGATTATGACTCCGGGAAGCGGTGGTATGTATCTCGACCAATATGAAGGAGACTACAAGATCGAACCGGTTACTATCGGCGGATTTGCTTCTATTGAAAAAGTATATAACTACAATCCGGTTCCCGATACGCTGGTTGCTACAGGCAAAGGCCAGCATGTGATCGGCGTTCAGTGCAACAACTGGTCGGAATATATGTACAACACCGATTTGATGGAATACCGTATGTATCCTCGTATGCTGGCTTTGGCTGAAATCGGTTGGTCACCGCTTACCCGCAAGGACTACAAAGATTTCGAACGCAGACTGGATAATGCATTGGTTCGCCTGGATGCACACAACATCAATTACTATATCCCGCAAGCAGAACAACCGAACGGTTCATCTAATTTTGTCGCATTTACCGACAAAGCGTCTCTTGAGTTTAAGACTTCCCGTCCGATGAAGGTGGTGTACACAATCGACGGAACAGAACCGACTGCCGAATCAACTGTTTACTCTACTCCTATCGAGTTCACTGAATCTGGCATATTGAAAATCCGCTCCGTATTGCCTTCCGGTAAAATGAGCAAGACTCGTACAATCACCGTAGAAAAGCAGGCCCTGGCTCCGGCTAAGGAAGTTGCTAAAACAACCCCGGGATTGGAAATGCAGGTTACTGACGGTATGTTCCTTGAATCATCCAAGCTGGCTGACGTAAAAGAATGGAAGAAATCGACCATGAAAGATTTACGCGAACTTACCAGCGTTGTCAAGACCAGCGAATCAATGAGAGGCGTTAAACAGTATGCTGCCGTTGCAACCGGTTATGTAAATATTCCGGAAGATGGCGTTTACTATATCTCTTCTGACAACGAAGAAGTTTGGATTGACGGCAAACTGCTAATCAACAATGGCGGTGAAGTAAAACGTTTCTCACGCCACGACACTTCTGTTGCTTTGGCTGCCGGCCTGCATGAAATCAAAGTGGTATTCCTCGGACATATCATCGGCGGATGGCCTTCCAACTGGAATGACGGCAGTGTAAAACTGCGTAAAGCGGATGCAGAAAGATTCACCCGTATCACTCCGGAAATGCTGGTTCATTAATCACATTTTCGTAATCATAAAAAAGGCCCTGGACGTCACTGTTTAGGGCCTTTCTTTATCTTAATCGACTTTCATCTTCATAATGGTAATTGAGTTGGGCGGGAAAGAATAAACCATTGGTCCGCCCAGGGAGAAAGTGATATTCTTCGATACCGGAACAATTCGGGTCGGATTATCAAATGTATTACGCACCAAAGGCTCGCCGGTCAATTGAAGGATTTCCGCATCGTTTTTGACACTAGCGCCTTTTATATTCAATTCCGTCTTTTCTTCATGTTGTGTCGTATTTACGACTTTCAGTATAATCGTATTGGTCTCCTTCTCCAACGTGGCGACAGAAACCAGCGACGGCAACGGAGGCAATACAACCTCATGCACCAATTTATCATCGACATAACAACTTACCGCTTCATCCTTACAAACCACTTTCACATTATACCAGCGGTTGCTTTCAAAAGAATAAGGTTCAGGAGAACGCAATGTGTCTTTAACCGCACCGGACGAACGATAGAACTCACAGGTTCCGGGAGCAATGGAAACTGCAATATGATCGTTGGCCTCTCCTTCTTTTCCATTATCCCGCACACGGAGCTGAATCTGTCCGCTTCCTTTATTCCTTCTGACTTTCATGGAAAAAGTGTAGTCGTGAGCTATCGAATCGCCCATTAAGATATAGTTCCAGCGGTTGGCATCGGGAGTTAATGTACCGTTATTTACTTTCCAGCCTCCGGTCCTGACTATCGCATCCGTTACAGGTTTGCCATCAATCCGCACATCTTCAAAGTCATAACTGTTATCAAACAGTTCGATTCCTGCATATCCGAATGTAACCTGGGGCCGGCTATATGTTTCTATTTCTGTTTTCAGCAAATCATCTCCCCGGTTATCCGAAAACATCTTCATCATATAATAAGAAGGAGACCCGATTGCACTGTTATTATTAAAAGAAATAGCCGGATATCTCTGAAAATCATAATTTACATTCCCCAATACCGGTGCATAGGCCAGGTGTTTTACCACTTCCGGACTACTCTCCACACCAAGCAGGAAACAGGCTTCTCCAATCGCCGCCCGCAAGGTACCTTGTAAAGAGACATCGCCCATACTGAACTCACCGATGAAAACCGCAGGAAATCTTCTCAGATATTGCCCGGTCTCGTATCTGTCATGATTTGCGATAAGGAAATCTTCACCGGAATAAAAATGATAATCAGTCCACTCGTTACGGTTTTTCCCTGAAATAAACGAGCTCTTAATCACGGTAATTTCAGGATAAGCCTCATTAATAGCTTTTTTAAAAAGGTCAAAACGCTTTGAATATTCCTGCCCATAATTCTCACTTCCAATCTCTATGTATTTCAAGTCAAAGGGTTCCGGATGCCCATTCCTGGCGCGCATAGCACCAAAAGTCGAATCAGCAGGCTGATTGGCATAAGCAATCGCATCCAATGCATCCTGAACCAACTTGTTCATAGCTGTAATATCCTCATAACGGGGCCGGCGGCTTTGGCTTGTCACCCCGCTATTAATCACATAAAGCGGTTCCGCATCCAAATCTTCGCACATTTGCAGATATTCATGATACCCCATACCGTTGGTCGAACCATACGCCCATATATTCCAGAAATTCCTGCGTGTAGAAATATCTCCAATGGTTTCATGCCAGACCGGATACGTTCCGGCCGTATAACCTTCTACAAAACTTCCTCCCGGAAAACGGACAAACTGGGGATTCAACGAGGAAATCATCTCCATTAAATCAGGACGCAGACCGTTAGGCCTGTCTTTCCATGTTTTTTGAGGAAATAGAGAAACCATATCCATCCAAAATACAATAGAAGTATCTGCCGTAATAGCCAAAACGGCATTGTTTGTGCTTTCCGAAGCGGTAAACGTATGTTTATATTTCCTCCATTCATATATCGGAGAAACATCAAAAGTCTCACTCAAAGGTGTTTCTGCCACAGAATCGCCTAAAAAGATACGAACCTTTTTAGGAATCATCGACCCGCCTTTCAGATATAAGGACAATTCATATTTTTCACCCTCACGTATAGAAAGTCCATTATAACCGGTTGCAACTACGCCTCCTCTCCCGGTTTCCGAAGAAGCGGCAACAGAAACCAATAAAGAGCGTTTATTTTTATCATTAATCAACTCCTTATTATCAGGCCATATACTGGTATTTGAAGAAATTTTCCGCCAGCCGGGTGTTGAATCGGGACGAATAAAAGGAATCGTCCATCCGTTAGGCGTGCTTAATACATTTCGCTTGGCATCATAAGGGCAGTTTAAAGGAGGCACTCCATCCTCAAAACTGCGGTTTTGTATCATCTCCGCATATACTCCCCCATCAATGGCATGGTTTATCTCTTCAATTGTTACTCCATACAAATTTTTATTAACAGGAACAGAAAAGCCGTCCAAATCAATTATTATTGAAGATGTAACAGGCATTTCCGGCTGACAACCGGAAAGCATAGTGACAAGTATAATGCTTATATTTAATACTTTAAAGGGTATATTCATTTCTTTATTTATCAATTCAATATAACGACTAGATTTCGCCTTGCAAACTTAAAGAATAATTTTCATATATAACATTCTTTGGAGAAAAGACTATTCTCTTGTAAAAACCTTTGATTTTTATACGTTTTATTAAATAATTATTTTAATTTTGTGCATTGAAGCTAATAAAAACAGCACTAGTATATAAAAACATGAAACAGTCAATTCTATTGGTTGATGATAAGCCGGAGATAGCAAAGATTATAATGCTTTATTTATCTTCTCTATATGATGTTACATATAGAGAAAATCCGATTAAAGCTATAGCCTGGCTTAATGAAGGAAATATTCCTGACGGAGTGATATCCGATTTGAATATGCCCGAAATGAGCGGAGAAGAATTCTTATGTTATCTAAAGGCGAATGCTCTTTTTAATCACATTCCGGTATTGATTCTGTCAAGCGTTGAAAGTAGCGCGAACAGAATACGTCTTTTTGAAGAAGGGGCAGAAGATTTTATTCTGAAACCTTTTAATCCTGAAGAATTAAGGGTTCGGGTAAAAAGACTTTTGAGATAAATAACTAAACGCTAGGGTAAATAACAACATCTTGTATGGAATATATCTTTTGGGGACATAATATTCCTCTTGCCGCTCACTTACGTGAAACTTTGCAATGCAAAATCATCGAATGTATCACCTTCCAGCAGATAAAATCTTGCCTATCCAGTATTGAATACATCGATTTTTGTGTTTTTATGGAGAGGTCCGATATGGCAACAGATATACCAACTATTGCCCAACTGCATAAGTTATATCCTACCCTATACATTATTTTAATCAGTGAAACGTTAAGTAAGGATGAGAAAATTCCTTATCTGAGAGCCGGCACTGATTGCATGATATCAAAGAACACCTCCAAGGATGATTTGCAGAAATTATTTTCTGTTATTATTGATTTTAAAGAAAAGGAAAAAGCCAGAAAAGATAATCAGATATCATCTTTGACAGAATTCAGACTGCCTTTATGGAAACGAACATTCGATATCCTGGCTTCGGGGTCAGCTATTCTTTGTTTATCCCCGATACTTATCCTGACGGCATTAGCTATTCGTACCGAAAGTAATGGAAAGATTGTATACAAATCAAAACGTGTAGGCAGCAACTATAAGATTTTTGACTTTTATAAGTTCCGTTCCATGTATTCGGATGCAGACAAACGGCTGGCTGAATATCAGCAATTAAATCAGTATACAAAAAGTATAGCCGAAGAAGAGTTCAAAGACTCTTCTTCGGCCGCTGAGATATCTCAGCAATCCTCTTCCAGCGGGCATGAACAGGATATACTTTTATTCTCTGACAATTTAAGTACTTCCGAAAATAATTACCTGAAAACTAAACGAACCGAACGTTCTAACGCTTTTTTCAAACTGGAAAACGACCCACGAATCACTCGCGTCGGTCATTTCATTCGAAAATATAGTATTGATGAACTCCCACAATTATTCAACATCCTAAAAGGTGATATGTCTGTTGTAGGAAACCGTCCTCTCCCCCTCTACGAAGCCGAACTGCTAACAAGCGACGAATACGTTCAACGTTTCATGGCCCCAGCCGGTCTAACCGGACTCTGGCAGGTTGAAAAACGTGGTAGTGCAGGAAAAATGTCTGCTGAAGAGCGGAAACAACTGGATATCAAATATGCGAAAGACTTTTCTTTTCATATGGATATGATGATCATTATAAGAACGTTTACAGCATTTATCCAAAAGGAGGATGTATAAATCTGATGAAAAATATTTTCATTATATTGTTACTGATAAATACGTCCTACTGTTTCTGTCAAAAAAAGAAAAGCAACTATTTTGACAAAGCTACAACAGTAGAAGTAACAGCCATGGCCAATGCAGACTCTATACAAGCCATGTTAGATGACTATGAACGGGTTCAACTTCCTCCCCTTTCTGTTTTCTTACAATCTGTTTACGATCATCCCTCTATAAAAATATATGAGGCCAAACGGGAAGAAGCTAATGCTGAAATGAAAGTGTCGAGGAGAGAATGGTTGGACTATTTCAGAATATACGGACAGTACCAGTACGGAAAGATCGTTCAGTTATCTACTACAAAAACAGTCGAAGATCCAATGTTTATGACTAGCCTGGGTAGTAATCAAAGTACATATAGTGCAGGCTTATCCATATCAATACCTTTCGGCGATTTGTTTAGTCACAGACAAAAGATAAGAGCAAAGAAAGCACATTTCCGTCAATTAGATTACGAGTACGAAATGTCAATAGAGGAACGAAAATTAAAAATATTGGAGGCGTATAACAATGTATTACAATCTTTAGCCACTCTAAAAGCGAAATCGGATGCTGCGGCATTGTATAACGCCCAAATGAAAATATCCGAACAGGACTTCATTAATGGGAAAATTGGTATTGGAGAACTTTCCATAGAGAAAGGAAGACGTACTAATGCAATCATCCTTTATCAGGAAGGACGAACAGCTTTACATAATGCTGTCACTCTACTAGAGATGCTCACAAATGTAAAGATCATAAACAGATGACTTATGGATATCACACTCTATATATCCCGTTTTCTACATCGCATTCGCTATCAACTAATATTAGGAACGTTAGTTGTCACAGCATTAGTTGCATACTTTACACAGTTCATGCAAAAAAAATATACTGTGAATACTTCTATCTATACCGGCATTACATCTAATACCGGATTAGAGAGTGAAAGTAAACCGGATTGGATGAGTGTAAACAATACCTTCGACAATTTGGTAAACCTTACTAAATCAAAAGGTACTTTAGAAACCGTATCAATGAAATTATTAGCATTGAATCTTATTAATGGAGATCCCAATGTAAATAATAAATATATAACTGCCAAAAACTATCAGAACCTAGTTAGCTTTGTTCCTAAAGAAGTCCTGAATTTAATTGATAAAGATTCTTTTAAGAAAACGATAAGTAACCTTGAGAAATATAAGCAAAATGATACACATAATTTCTTGTATAAGTTATTTAACGGATTCACTCCTTACTATAGTTATGGTGCATTATCCCAAATCATTGTAAAACGCTTGGGTAATAGTGATCTGATTGATATTGCTTACACATCAACAGATCCAGGCATCACATTAACAACAGTGAAATTCCTTAGTGAAGAATTACGCATTTCATATAATCAATTAAAATATAAAACTGCTGACGACATCGTAAAATATTACGAGGATGAACAAAAGAGATTACAAAGCCAATTAAATAAACTTGAAAATGAACTTACTGATTATAACATTAAAAATAGCGTAATAAACTATCAGGAACAAACAAAAGCTATTGCCGGTTCTTTTTCCGATTTTGAGAATCGTTATGAGGAAGTAATTAGCAGAATCAATAGTTCTTCACAATTACTTCAAGGTCTTGAACAATATATGCGAGTTCGTGTCAAGCTGGTGCAGGCTAATGACGAGTTTATCAAAGCTTTAGAAGAAATATCTAAAATAAATGGAAAAATAACAGAAATAGAAATATTTACGACCGAAAATACTCAGGATGATGACCTGGAATTATTAAAATACAAAGAAGACTTAAAGAATGCGGAGAAAAAGGTTGCTACTCTGACAGAACAGATCAATAACTACAAAGAAAGTAAAGAGGGTATTTCTATTGACGGATTAGTAAATGAATGGCTAGCCCAAACTATTATTAATATCAAAGCTAAAGCAGAATTAAAAATATTAGACCAAAGGAAAATAGATTTTACTGAACAGTATAAAACCTACTCTCCCGTTGGAACCCAGATCAACAGACAAGAACGTGAAATCCACGTAACAGAAGAATCATATTTACAGGTGTTGCATGCTTTGAATATGGCAAAAATGAAACAAAAGAATTTACAATTAACTTCTGCCACATTAAACACAATATCAGAACCTACATTTCCTCTTTTCAGTGACAAAAGTAAACGATTATTATTGATCATTGCAGCATTTGCAGGTAGTATAATATTCATTATTGGTCTAAATTTAATTGTTGAGCTGCTAGACAGAACTTTGCGGGATGCAGAACGTACCCGGAGACTTACTAATATGACTGTATTAGGTGCGTTCACCGGTAATCAGCAATTGAAATACAGAGGATTTATAAAAGCCTGTAACAGAATATCAGCCGCCTATACTTGTAACCGACTGATGCAATACATGAAAAAAGGTCATACATTCCATATTAATATATTAAGTATAGAAAAAAAAGAAGGTAAAAGTTTTGTTTGCCAATATCTAACAGAATATTGGAAGGAGATCGGATTCAATGTCAAGCATCTAGTTGCAGGAAAAGATTTTCCAATTGATGCGAGTTATTTATCTTCTGGAGAAATCAGTTTCTACATGGGAGATAATGACCGTCCAGATATTCTTTTATTAGAATATCCAGCTATTAAAGATAATAGTCTACCTGTTAATCTATTAAACAAAGCAGACATAAATCTCTTAATTGCTAATGCTCGCAGAGTATGGAAAAACAGCGATGAAGAGTTTGTGAATTACTTACATGATATGGCTCAGGGTAAACCATTATATCTCTATTTAAATAATGCTTCACGTGAGACAGTAGAAGACTTTACAGGTCAATTACCTCCGGAGACCTCTATCCGTTCACTTTCAAACCGCATTATTTATATGGGATTAACGGCAAGAAACTCTGCAATTAGAGAATAACATGGATAGTAGTAATTACATACCTGTCGAAACTCGTTCTGTTAAGCTTCTCTATCTTTTAATATTGGTAGGATTAGCTGGTATTTTTATGGCCTTATTATCCATGAATATACCTCTATTTGCAGTAATTATTACATTTCCTTTTATATGTACCGGCGGAATTTTAATCCTGAGATATCCTCAGTTAATGTTATTCATCATCTTTACTATCAATTATTTCATACTCGGGATCACCCGCTATATACCAATAGAGGGAATCAGCATAATTATGGATATATTGTATGTCTTGACCCTCATATTGATTATTATACATAGCGCACTCTATCACAATGTCGAATGGAAAAGATGTTTTCATCTATTAAGTGCATTTTCATTATTATGGGCTTCCTATTGTATATTGGAGATTATGAATCCTAGTGCGGTATTAGATGGTTGGATTTTATCCAGAGGATTAATTATTAATGGGTTAATCATTACAGTACTAACCTCTTTATTATGTACAAAATATAAAATATTAAAAGCCCTCTTATTTACCTATTCACTTTTTACAGTATTAGCAATACTAAAAACATTTATGCAAAAATATATAGGCTTTGATACTTTTGAAACCCGATGGCTCAATAATGGAGGTGCGACAACTCATTTAATACATTCTGGCATACGTTATTTTTCATTTTTCACCGATGCCAGTAATATGGGTTCAAATATGGGAGGTGCAGGTATTGTTTTAGGTATAGCATCTTTACACATAAAAAATAGAACACTCAAAATTTATTATATAATTGTAGCTATTACATCTTTATATACTATGATGCTTTCCGGTACTCGGGGAGCCATAATCGTCCCTTTAGCCGGATTGGCCCTTTATACCGTAGTGAGCAAACAAACACGATCAATAATAACAGGAAGTATATCTTTAGCCCTAATCTATGTATTTTTTGCTTTCACGATGATCGGACAGAGTAATCCATCGATCAGAAGAATGAGAACAGCGTTTAAACCAAGTGAAGATGCTTCATACATCGTCCGCAAGGAAAACCAAAAGAAATTAAAGGAATATCTAAAATATAAACCATTTGGAGAAGGTCTGGGATTATCCGGTGACGGTTTGGGGTTAAAACTATCCAGGCGTTTCACAACTTCTATTCCTACCGACTCCTGGTACGTTAAAATATGGGTTGAAACAGGAATAGTCGGCTTAATCATATATATGGGAATGGTTCTTATTACTATAGGGCGTGGAGCATGGATTTTAATGTTCAATATATATGACCCGGAGCTTAAAGGGATATTAACAGGTTGGTTATGTGCAATATTCGGAATGTTCCTGAGCGCATATGGAAATTCATTTTGGGGACAATTCCCAACAATGGTCATAGCTTTTATGGGGATGAGTTTTATTTTGAATGGAAAATATTTTGACAAAGAACTTAATAATAAGAATAAAAAATAGACAAACTTCTAGCTGATAAAAATATGATAGAATTATTATTTAACATAAAGAACAACTGGATCGATAAACAGGAATATATATTCCTACTTATTGATGCCATCCTTTTTTTACTTTTCTTGATAGCAGTATTATATCTGTTTATATTCGCTGCCTATTCAAAAAAGAAAGCACCTTATACTTATCCTAAAGCAAATAAACAATGCAGGTATGCTATATTATTTCCGGCTTACATGGAAGATAATGTGATCGTTGATTCCGTTCAATCATTTCTCAAACAAGATTATCCCAGAGATTTATATGATATAATTGTTGTTTCAGACCAAATGCAGGAAGAAACAATTTTCAAATTAAGAGAAATAACAGCTAAAGTCACTCAAATATCCGATCCGATGAGCACCAAAATTTATGCATTGGAGAAAGCTATCGAATATATTGAACAAGAAAAACTGTCTTTTGATATGGTGGTAATTCTCGATGCAGATAATGTCGTAAAACCAGATTTTTTACAGAAAATCAATGATGCTTTTTACTCCGGATGTCTAGCCATACAGACACATAGAGTTGCCAAAAATCGAGATACAAATACGGCCGTCCTTGATGCTGTTAGTGAGGAGATCAATAATTCTATCTTCAGAAAGGGGCATACACGTCTCGGTTTTTCATCCGGATTAAGCGGATCAGGCATGGCTTTTGAATACAGTTTATTTAAAAACATAATCCAGGGAATCGATAAAATAGGTGAAGATAAACATATGGAGCGTAAATTACTTTTACAAAATATATATATCGAGTATCTAGAAGATGTATATACTTTTGATGAAAAAGTAAGAGGTAAAAAAGAATTCTATAATCAACGACGTCGGTGGTTAGCCACCCAATTTTATAATTTATTTTCAGGAATATCCCAGTTACCAGGGGCCATATTGAGAGGAAAATGGGATTATTGTGATAAACTATTCCAATGGATGATGCCTCCCCGCATCCTGCTATTAGGATTTGTTATCCTTATTGCCTGTTTCCTGAGTGTCATTAATATATTTTTATCAATCAAATGGTGGGGATTATTACTTTTTATCGGCATAACTTTCAGTCTGGCTGTTCCTGACTATTTAGTAGATAAACAATTTAAAAAGGCGATTATCAGTTTGCCTGTATTATTTCTTTTAATGTTTTTCAATCTTTTTCGATTAAGGGGAGGTAATAAACAATTTATTCATACAAAACACACTGTTAGAGATGAAAATAGCCATTGAAGCACAACGTATATTTCGTTCCAACAAACATGGGATGGACTTTGTTGCCTTAGAAAGCATACGGAAGTTACAAAAAATAGACAAAGAGAATGAGTACTATATTTTTGTAAGTCCAGGCAACGACCGCTGTCTGGAAGAAACTTCTAATATGCATATTATAGAAGTAAACTGTCCCACATATCCTCTATGGGAACAGATAGCCTTACCTCGTGCTGTAGCAAAGATAAAAGCAGATCTGTTACATTGCACTAGTAACACAGCTCCCATCTATTGTCCGGTTCCATTAATACTCACATTACATGATATCATCTTTTTGGAACCACGTCAAAGCGGAAATAAGTCATGGTACCAAAATATGGGATGGTATTATCGTCGATTGGTTGTTCCACGTATTTTACCTCTATGCAAAAAGATTATTACCGTTTCCAATTTTGAGCGAAAACGTATTCAAAATGCGTTACATCTACCTAATAACCAAATAACATCAATATATAATGGATATAGCCGACATTTCTATCCGATATCCGACATTTCTTCCGTTACTAGGAAATACGTAAAAGAGGATGAATATCTCTTTTTCCTTGGAAACACAGACCCTAAAAAGAATGTCCCACGCACATTAAAGGCCTACAGTCTATATCTAAAGAAATCTGATAAAAAACGTCCTCTTTTGATAGCTGATTTAAAAGAAGACAAACTGGATAGCATATTAAAAGAGCAAGGAATAGAAGATATCAAGCCTTATCTATATTATCCCGGATATATACCGAACAAAGATTTAGCTTATTTATATAATGGAGCATATGTATTTCTATATACTTCACTTCGAGAAAGTTTCGGTATTCCTATACTTGAAGCCATGGCTTGCGGAACACCGGTAATTACAGGCAATACATCCGCAATGCCAGAAATTGCGGGAGAAAAAGGCCTATTGGCAGATCCATTCAATGAGGAAGATATTTCCAATAAGCTACTTTTATTAGAAAATGATCATCTATATTACACTCAGCAGGTAGAATATGGCTTACAACGAGTAAAGAAATTTTCCTGGGAAAGTACTGCATTGTCTTTATTAGAAATCTATCAGAATATTTTAAAATAACACAATGAATAATAACCTTAAACAAAAGATAAAACAAAATGAGACATTAAAACATTTCGTTTTGTTTTTAATATCATCTCCTAAGAATCCTAAACCCAGAATTTGGGTTAAATGGTTCGTAAACCCTTTTTTCCATAAAAAAGGAAAAGGAGCTATCATTCGAAAAAGCAAATCAAGGATTGACGTCTTTCCTTGGAATCAGTTCATAATAGGGAATAATACTTTGATAGAAGATTTTACTACCATTAATAATGGAGCTGGTGATGTCATCATTGGCAATGATGCGAGAATAGGCATAGGATCAGTTGTAATTGGTCCTGTTAAGCTAGGAAATAAAGTTGGTTTGGGACAACATGTTTTCATTTCCGGCTTTAATCATGGATATGAAAATGGAAATCTTGATTCTAATGAGCAACCATTGATTAAAAAAGAAGTTATCATTGAAGATGATTCTCATATAGGAGCAAACTCTGTTGTAGTTGCGGGAGTACATATCGGAAAAAGATGTCAAATAGGAGCTGGAAGTGTTGTAACAAAAAACATCCCTGATTATTCGGTCGCAGTTGGGAATCCTGCCAAAGTTATAAAATATTTTGATCTCAAATTAAACAAATGGATTAATACAAAAAAGCAATGAAAACCATCAAAGAATATTTATATTACTTCATAAAAGTAAATTCAGAAAAATCGCATAGAGATTATTACTGTAACTATTATGCAAAATATTTAGATATGTATACATCATGCGAAGAGAAAAAAAGTGCAAATATCATTAAGAATGAAATAAGAATACTAAAAAAATATTGGAACACCTATCCTATTCAATATTTTAGGTATAACTTATACAGAAAAGACTGTACTCTAAATATTGAAGAAATGAAAGACTACATTCCTGATTATTTTGCATATTATTTACTATATCCAAAATCATTTAAAGATAGAAATATTTTATGCGAAGATAAAAAACTCATGTATATTGTAAATACAGGATTAAACATACCACAACCTAATACATTATTTTTCACTGAAAATAATTCAAAACTGTCTACTTCGTTAGATTTAATAGACACAACAGATTGTTATAATTTAATCAAAAAATCAAATGCTAATAAAATATTCGTAAAACCGACATTTGGTGTTGGAGGAAAAGGCATTAAAGTTTTCAACAAAAAGGATAACATTTTTTTGGATCGTAATGACAATATTGTTTTAGATGAAAATTATATATCAGAAATAGCAAAAAACAGTTATATTATTCAGGAAGGAGTAAATCAACATACGGATATAAACAAAATTTATCCATATGCTATAAACACATTTCGCATAATAACAGAATATAATCAAGGTGAAGAACCTAAAATTATCTTTTCTCTTTTACGCATGGGATGCGGAGGAATGCAAATTGACAATGCCAGTTCTGGAGGTATCTATATCAAAATAAATTCAGAATCAGGATTATTAGGAAAAGAAGCAATAGCCGATAATCGAAAAACATATACAGAACATCCAGATACTCAATTTTTATTTAACAATTATAAAATCCCATTTTGGAATGAAATTATAAAATTTGCAAAAGATATTGCTTCTAAATATTCACCAATAAAATACATTGGATGGGATATTGCATATTCAGAATCAGGACCGATTCTCATTGAAGGGAATAATGGACCAAGTATAGAAATTATACAAGACCATTTCGGTGGTGTTAGAAAAAAATTTGATATAAATAATCCTAATGATTTTTGGTTTTCAAAAAATTACGGATTAAAAGATTTATAAAGTTCTCAATAAATAGATTATCATGAAATCACCCAAAGTAAGTGTAATAATCCCTGTCTACAATACCGAAAAATATGTAGAAAAGGCTGTAAAATCTATAATGGACCAAACATTAAAGAATATAGAAATTATTATTATTAATGATGGTTCAACAGATAATTCTTTATTTGTAATTCAAAAATTGGCGAATGAGGATGACCGCATACAAGTCTATAGCAAAGAAAATCAAGGTCCTTCTACTACACGGAATCAAGGAATAAGTATTGCTAAAGGAAAATATCTGTATTTCATGGATAGCGATGACTATCTTGAACCTGAAACTTTAGAATCATGTTTCTTCAAATGTGAAAAAAATGCTTTAGATTTTATTTTTTTTGATGCTGACATTCTTAATAAAGAAGCAAATTTTGATATTCATATCAATTATCAGCGTAAAGATTGTACTAACCCTGATATCCTATATGATGGCGTACAATTATTTACACTCTTGGTAGAAAATAGCAAATATTCTCCGTCTCCCTGCTTAAATCTTATAAACACAAAATTTCTAAACGAGATAAATCTTCGTTTTCTTCCCGGAATTATTCATGAAGATCAATTATTTATAACCTTATTATACTTACAGGCAGAACGAATTATGTGCATACATGAAGATTTTTTCAAGAGAAGACTTCGTTGCGACTCAATTATGACGAGTAAATTCTCATTGAAAAATATGGATAGCTATTTCATCATTACTGACAAATTATTACATTATGCATCCAATCATATAGAAACACAAAACATAATCGATAAGTACTTGTCTAAAATGCTCAATGCCGCAGTGTGGTTATCTTACAAAATGCCATTCAAGGACCGCTTATACATCACTAAACATTGTATCAAAAATTATACGAAGTATGTTTCTCGGAAAAATCTAGCAATTTTACTATTTAAATCATTTTTCAAAAAGTAAATCATATGACTTCCACTAAAAAAGAACTTCTATCCGGTGTTTTCTATACCGCAATAGCTAAATATTCAGGAATAATAGTATCCTTAGTCGTTGCAGGGATACTTGCCCGCCTTATAGATCCGGAAGACTTTGGTGTAGTGGCAATTGCTACTGTGATTATTTCTTTCTTTAATATATTCAGCGATCTCGGAATAGCACCGGCAATCATACAGAATAAAACACTCTTAAAAAAAGATTTCAGCAATATCTTTACCTTTACACTTTGGTTAGGTATTAGCATAGCCATTCTATTTTTTTTATCTTCATGGCCCATATCTCATTTTTACAACAACAATACATTATTAACTATATGCCAACTGCTATCATTAAACTTATTCTTCGCATCAGCCAATATTGTGCCTAATGCATTATTGTTTAAGAAAAAGGAATTTAAGTTCATTGCATACCGAAGTTTAACAATCCAAATTATCGGAGGCAGTATGGCCATCATTGCAGCTCTTATGGGAGCCGGGTTATATGCACTGGTCATTAATCCCATATTGTCAAGTATATTATTATTCATTATTTCTTTTCGGAAAAACCCACAAAAATTATCTCGGACATGGGGTATTCAATCCATGAAAAAGATTTTTAGCTTCTCAGCATACCAATTCATGTTTAATGTGATCAATTATTTCAGTCGTAATCTGGATAAGCTATTGATCGGAAAATATATGGATATGGTTGCGTTAGGATACTATGAAAAATCATATCGGCTGATGATGTTACCTCTTCAAAATATTACACATGTCATTTCACCTGTAATGCATCCTATATTTTCAGACTTTCAAAATGATTTGACCAAATTATCAATTTCATACAATAAGGTAATTCGCTTTTTGGCATTTATTGGATTTCCTTTATCTGTATTATTATGTTCTTGTTCCAAAGAAATCATATTAATCATTTTTGGAGAACAATGGATGCCTTCCGTTCCTGTATTTCAAATCCTATCCATATCAGTCGGTATACAGATCATCTTATCGACCTCCGGTTCTATTTTTCAAGCGGCAAATGATACTAGAAGTTTATTTATATGCGGTTTATTCTCTACCCTACTCAATATTATAGGTATATTGACCGGTATATTTTTTTTCAAAACCTTGGAGGCTGTAGCATGGTGCATATGTATCACATTTACAATCAATTTTGTACAGTGTTATATATGGATGTATAAGATTACCTTTAAAGAAGATCTTTGGAAATTTTGGAAACAGTTTTTGTCCCCTATTCTACTTACAGGTATATTAATAGTTTGTTTATTACCTATCTATTATATTTCAGATAAAAGTTCCATATATGCCAGTCTGCTATTAAAAGGTAGTGTATTCACTATAATTTACGTTGCATACGTGCAAATAAGAGGAGAATATAATATTATTAACTTTATCAAATCGAAAATAAAAAAATGAAAGTATTATTCCTCATATACCATGGTTTCAGTGAAACAAATGGCATCAGCAAAAAGATATATTATCAAGTAGATGCCTTAAAAAATTGTGCTTTAGATGTACGTACCTGTTATTTGTTAGAATCTGATAGAAATAAATACAGGATGATTGATAATAATATTTTGAGAGATTATGGACAAGGTGTAAGTAGTAAAATTTTAAAACGAGTTGAATTTAATTCTATTGCAGATTATGTAATTCGAGAGGAAATTCGTTTTGTATATATTCGCTCTGATCACAATGCCAACCCTTTTACTATTAATATGGTAAAAAAAATGCACAAAGCCAATATTCGTGTTGTAATGGAAATACCGACTTACCCATATGACAATGAATACTCTAGCTTTTACGGAAAGATAATATTGTTTATAGACAAATGTTTTAGAAAAACTTTTGCTAAATATTTATATCGCATTATTACTTTCTCTGATTACAAATATATTTTTGGGACTCCAACTATTCAAATATCCAATGGCATAGACTTTCGCAAAATAAAGCTAAAGCAAAACATCAACGATACATCCCATGAACTTCATCTGATTGGAGTCGCAGAAATACACTACTGGCACGGATTTGATCGCCTCGTACAAGGTCTTGTTGATTATTATAAAGGAAACCCTGTTTACAAAGTTTTTTTTCATATTGTTGGTAACTTCTTTGGAGAAAGAGAAAGCAATGATATTGTACCCTTGATTAGCAGACACCATTTAGAACCTTACATAATTCTACATGGAGCAAAACATGGAGGAGATTTAGATCTGCTTTTTGAACAATCTGATATGGCGATTGGCAGTCTTGCCCGCCACCGTAGTGGCATAACAAACATAAAAACATTAAAAAACCGGGAATATGCAGCTCGTGGATTATCTTTCATTTATTCAGAACAAGATAGTGATTTTGAAAATAAAGCCTATATTTTAAAAGTACCGGCAGATGAAAGCCCTATTAATATAAACAAAATAATAGATTTCCATAAAAGACTAAAGCTCAATCCATCAGAAATAAGAAATTCAATTCTTTCACTTTCATGGGAAGCTCAAATGGATAAAGTTTTAAAAGCGATAGAAAAATAATTCATTAAAAATTAAATGTATGGGACATCGTACACCAATAGATCAAGAAAATATAATTCTAAATGAGGATACAACAAAAATACTCATTGAAATTCAAAGTATCTAAATATTATATTTACTTTTGTAAAAAAAGAAAATGAACCTTCTATTTCAATTGGATACATTCCTGTTCATCATCACTGCGATATTCACAGGATATAATCTTTTTTTCACTTTGGCCTCTTTTGTCAAAAGAAAAAAAGGAAAGACAGACCATGTTAAAACACAAAGCATTGCGGTTATCTTTGCTGCCTATAAGGAAGACCAGGTAATAAAAGAATCTGTTGAAAGTTTTTTGAAGCAAGATTATCCCCAAGATAAATTTCAGGTAGTAGTGATCTCTGATCATATGGAGGAGGCAACCAATCTCTCTTTGGAGCAATTGCCAATAACTCTTTTTACTCCTGACTTTCAAGAAAGTATGAAGCATAAATCCATATCTTATGCATTAGATCACTTGGAAGGATTTGACCGGGTTATTATTATGGACGCCGATAACATTACCGACACAGACTTTCTGACCCGCATAAACCAAGCCACACAAGCAGTTAAAGTATTACAGGCCCACAGAACCCGGAAAAATGAAAACACATCCGTTGCCGTGTGGGATGGCATTTCAGAAGAGATAAATAATACTATATTCAGAAAAGGACGTGTGAACGTTGGACTATCATCAGCTTTGATCGGTTCCGGAATGGTTTTTGATTTTGAATGGCTGAAACAACATATGCATGAGTGCAAAACCTTTGCAGAAGACAAAGAACTGGAAGCCATCCTGGCCAGAGACAACATATTCGTAGATTATAGTGATGATATATATGTATATGATGAGAAGACCGCCAGACAAGACATTCTGATCAGACAACGATCAAGATGGTTCCATGCACAGATTCTTGCATTTTCCCTGATAACAAAGGATTTTAATATAAGGAAGATAAATCTGTCATATATTGACAAGGTCATCCAATGGATCCCTTTCCCCAGACCAGTCCGTTTTTTGCTGATATTCTTGATGATACTCTTCTGGTCTGTCGTATCGTTTCCCGTTGCAATTAAATGGTATTGCCTGCTAATCATCAAAATAGGAACATATCTCTTAGCAATACCCCGGAATATGTACACCCGGGACTTTTTCGTCAGCATAACAAAACTACCATCAATGATGATAGCACTGTTACGCAGTTACACGGCCTCGATTTGCCGCGTAAAAAAGAAAGACATGAGTTTCAACAATACACCGCATCATATCACTAAAAAGAATAATCATGAATAAAAAAGTCTCCATAATCACTGTTAATTATAACGGGGTCACAGATACATGTGAAATGATTGAATCATTAAAACGGCATGAAAATTATCCTTACGAACTGATAGTTGTGGATAACGGTTCAGCCAGCCTGAAAGATTACACTTTGTTAAAAGAAAAATATCCTGATGCAAAAGTAATACGAAACGAGATCAATCTCGGATTCGCGGAAGGAAATAACATCGGTGTCAAACAGGCAACCGGTGATTACTTGTTTTTCCTGAATAACGATACGATCATTACCCGCCCTATTCTTGAGATACTGGTAAAACGGCTGGATAGTGATGAAAAAATAGGATGTGTCTCCCCTAAAACGACTTTCTGGCCGCAAAACAATAAACTGCAATATGCAGGAGCCACTCCAATGAGTTACATAACACTCCGTAACGAGTTCATCGGCTACTCACAGGAAGACGACGGAAGGTTTGATGTCCCGCAGGAAACAACCTTTGCCAATGGAGCAGCCATGATGATCCGGACTGCTGATACTCAAAAGTTCGGTTATATGAGCGAATACTATTTTTTATATTATGAAGAACTGGATTGGTGTACTTTCATGCATAAAGCCGGATTTAGTATCTGGTATGAACCTCAGGCAGTCGTCGGACATAAAGAAAGTGCCAGTGTCGGTCTGCAAAGTCCGTTACAAGTATATTTTCATACCCGCAATCGCTTGATATTTGCCCAAAGAACATTGTCTGACCCATTTGAAAGGAAATGTTCATATCTATATCAGCTTTTTGTTGCTTTACCTAAGCACTTTCTGACTTATTTATGCCAAGGAAAATTCAAGCTGATACTTCCTTTGCTTAAAGGAGGAATAGACGGAATCTCTTTTATCAGATAAATAAATATAAAACCATGCAAGAAGTATTTTACACTGTAATCGAATGGCTATTTTGGATCGGTATCTTTATAGTCTTCTATACCTATCTGGGATACGGTACATTATTATATGTATTAGTAAAAGTAAAAGAACTCTTCAAAAAAACCATAAGCATAGGATTGCCTGAGCCTCTTCCTGAAGTTACTCTCTTCATTGCGGCATACAATGAAGAAGATATCGTTGCATCTAAGATGGAGAACAGTCATGCCCTCGCCTATCCGACTGATAAGCTTAAAATCGTTTGGGTTACAGACGGGTCGAACGACCGTACGAATGAACTCCTGAAACAATACCCGGAAGTAACCGTGCTTTTCCAACCGGAACGAAGAGGTAAAACAGCCGCCCTGAACCGAGGTATACAATACATAACAACGCCCTACGTCATCTTTACGGATGCAAATACCATGCTTAATAAAGAAGCCGTGCATGAAATTATCCGCCAATTCTCCAATCCGGAGGTCGGCTGCGTAGCCGGAGAAAAAAGAGTGGAAACAAACACTGCCCAGGGAGCTACGGCGGGAGAAGGCATTTACTGGAAATACGAATCAGCCCTGAAAGCATTAGACTACCGGTTGTATTCGGCAGTCGGAGCAGCAGGAGAATTATTTGCCGTACGGACGGAGTTATTCGAACAAATGCCGTCAGACACCCTTCTTGACGACTTCATTCTTTCATTACGTATTGCACAAAAAGGCTATAAAATAGCCTTTTGTAAAGAAGCCTACGCTACCGAAACCGCTTCCCTCAATATGAAAGAGGAAGAAAAACGCAAAATACGCATTGCTGCCGGAGGATTGCAATCTGTCTGGCGTCTGCGAAACCTGTTCAACATCTTCCGTTATGGTATACTTAGTTTTCAATTTGTGAGCCATCGTGTCTTACGATGGACCATTACACCGGTCATGTTATTTCTTTTAATACCATTAAATATAATATTAGCCTGTTATGGTAAGTTTACTTATATATTTTTACTACTTTTACAAGTTGCATTCTATATAATGGCTTATGCAGGTTATATGATGGAACAGAAAAATGTTCGAAACAAGTTGTTTTTTATCCCCTACTACTTCTCTTTCATGAATATAAATGTGATAAGAGGTTTTTTCTATTTAGCTGGAAATAAAGGGAATGGAGCATGGGAGAAAGCAAAAAGAATTCAATAAAAAAAATAATTCTAAAATGTAACAAGGAAAACGCCTGTAAATTCAAACATTATTAATATTTTTGCGTACGCATAGTGATTGAATATCAAGAAAAGTTTAAATTTGATATGGATAATTTAGCAGCAGGATATACAGTATTGATCGTTGACGATGTACCAACCAACGTCATGTTAGTACAAGCTATATTAAAAAAAGAAGGCTACAGGCTATTAACCTGTGACAGCGGAGCCAAGGCTTTACGTCTGGCACATGACAAGCACCCTAATCTCATACTATTAGATATCATGATGCCGGAGATGGATGGATACGAAGTATTACAGCATCTTAAAAGCAATCCGGACACAAACGATATACCTGTTATTATCATGTCGGCCCTGAGTGATATGCAGAGTATAGTAAAAGGTTACCAGCTCGGAGCAACAGAATATGTGACGAAACCGTTCCAGAGAGAGGAATTGGTTAAGCGCGTAGCCCACCGTTTCGAGTTATTCAGCATTAAACGAATTAAGCAGGAACTGGAAAACACCATAGAATCCCGTGACACCCTTTATTCCGTTATCGCCCATGACCTGCGTTCGCCGCTAGGTTCTCTGAAAATGATGAACAATGCGATCCTTATGATGGTAGATAAGGACCTGGTAAGTCCGGAAGTATTTGAAATGCTCCAGATGATGAACAAGACATCGGAAGAAATCTTCCTGCTGTTGGATAATTTGCTTAAGTGGGCCAAAAACCGTCTGAAGAAACAAAACGTATATAAACAGGAAACTGATATAAACAGCCTGGTTTCAAGCACAGCAGAAATATATATCCCGATGGCAACCCAAAAAGGACTGACTATCCAATTACAGGACATGGACAAAGAATTATCCGGTTTTGTTGATATAGATATGATCAAAACAGTCATCAGGAACCTTATTTCAAATGCTATTAAGTTCAGCTTTGAAGGCGGAACAATTACTATCGGTTCCAAGATAGAAGGAGACCATGTCATTATCAGCGTCAAAGACTCCGGCAAGGGGATAAAGAAAGAAGACCAGGAAAAGCTGTTAAAACAGAATACTCACTTCACGTCCTATGGAACGAATAATGAAAAAGGTTCCGGATTAGGTTTGATGCTGTGCAAAGACTTTGTTGAACAGCATGACGGAAAGCTCTGGTTCGAGTCGGAAGAAGGTAAAGGTTCCACATTCTTCGCATCCCTGAAAGCGTTGAGTAAAGAATAAAAAGAAACTATATAATGAAAAAGGGAAGGTTCGTCACCTTCCCTTTTTCATTATAACCCGATTCAAATCTGAAGCGAACCGCTTATATTCAATATCCGGGATGGTTTCCCCGGAGGAAAGAACAACTAACGAATGATCCGGATATCCCTTTCTGTAAGCCGGATGGGTATGAGGAAACTGATTTTCTACAAACCCATGTAACTGATAAAAATGCAGGCGGGCAGCAGAGACATTATCCGTAACAGGATCTATTTCTAATAATACACGTCCACTTTCCTGCTCTATCAGATTCTTCAGAATCAAACCTCCCAGACCTTTCCCGCGCTCATTCGGATGGATTGCAAAATGTTCCACATACGTATAACTATCGAACCTCCAATAAGCGATAAAGCCCAATAAAAGATCATTGACCGGATCAATATAACAATCCAGATGATACCGGCTGTCTGAAAACGCGTCCAGTTGCTGCTCCACAGTCCGTTGTTCATAGATTGGGAAACTTATATCATATATGTTTCTAAAAGCAGTATACCGCGGATGATCCGTTGCTGTCAATCTTATAATCTCCATCTTGTTTTTGTTTTCTTAAACGGATACAAAGATAAAAACTAATGCTTTCTAACCTTCAAGCAATTGTATTCAAATATAAACATACAACCTTGAAACTGTTTCATAGTAATGAAACAAATGTTTCTCCCTAATGAAACAAGTGTTCCAATAGGGAGAAACAGATTTTACTTAGTATGTATTTTACCAGAGGTCACTGCATCCGTCGGATACCAATAGCCTTATTATACTGGGCCAATGATGCTTTTTGCTGGTACCAGGTCTGGATCAGGCTGCTATAAGACTGTATCCATGACAACTGGGCAGAAAGGACATCGACGATGGGTAGCTTTCCTTCGTTGTAACTGAATGTATTCAGATCCAGGTTCTCTTCTGCTATCTTACAAGCCTCTTCAGCGACATCGATCTGTTTAGTATTCTCTGTCAGGCTTGTCCATGCATTAGCCACTTCCTGAGTGATCTGGTCGCGGGTATTATCCATTGCATACTCTTTACTGCGCAGCACGGCTTTTTGGGAATTTACTTCCTTGAAACGGGCACCCCAACGGAACAAAGGAATCTTTAAAGAAGCAAATACAGCCGGTGTCCATAAGTTATCGGAGCCTTTTACGTTCAGCATAGGAGTTCCCCATGTGCTCTGAAAACCGACAGACAGGGTCGGATTATATTTTGCTTTTGATAGATTGATCTGTCTTTTCTGATACTCGATGTTCAATTTGGAGATCAGGTAGTCCGGCCGGTTTTCCAATGCTGCCGATTCACCGACCTGCATAGGTAACGGTAAAACCATCGTAATAGAGTCTGTGATCGTTATCGGTTCCATTGGAGGAACGCCCATCAGGACATTCAGATTCTGCAATGCAATCTGATAATCCTTATAAGCGGCACTTTTATTCAACTCGGCTTCCTTTAAACGGGCCTGTACCTGCAACAGGTCAGTCTTGCTGATCTGTCCGTCCTGAAAACGGAGAGTCAGCACGTTTGCCAGTTCCTGTACGATATCGACATACTGTGTCATTACACCGTACATGCCTTTACGGGCGGCTACAGACCAATAGTTCATATCTGCGGCATAAACGATGTTATCGGTCGTCAGCTCTTCGGCCTCAGTAGCGATCTGACCCTGGATTTCGGCAGCCTTATAATTGTTGTAAATTTGTCCGCCGGCGTAAATAGGTTGGCTTACTGTGGCACCAAGACTATACGTATTATGGTCCATTTCAATACCGGGTATGCCATCTCCCATTCCCAATTCGTATTTATTTATACGGTATTGATAACTTCCGGAGAAATCCACAGCCGGGAAGAATGCTGTTTTAGCTGCTTTAATAGCATGCTGCATTGCAATCCGTTCTTCCGAACTTTGCTTGATCTGACGGCTGTATTCAAGTACTTTTTCTTTGTATTCGGCTGCCGTAATGGGCTGCACCTGTGCTTTCGCAGACAGGGCACCCAGTAACATACAACCTATTATCAGTTTACTTTTCATATCTTATTCCGATTTAATCTTAAAGAAAATACAATAGGTAACCGGAAGCACGAAGATGGTCAGGATGGTTGAAACAAACAAACCTCCCATGATCGTTGCGGCCATACCTGCAAACATCGCGTCGCCCAGCAACGGAAGCATACCCAGAATCGTTGTACCCGAGGCCATCGTAACAGGCACGATACGTGTCTTGGTTGCCTCGATAACAGCATTGACAGGAGCCAGTCCGTTATCCATTTGCAAACCAATCTCATCGACGAGCACAATCGCATTCTTAATATTCATACCGATCAGTCCCAACAATCCCAGCATCGCAAAGAAGTCGAGCGACTTGCCGAATACCAGTAATCCTAGTACCACACCGATGAAGATCAATGGAAGCATAGCCATAATCAACACCGGTTTACGGTAATATTTCGGGAAAAGGAACAACAGGGTAACATAGATCAGACCGAACATCAACGGAATATTGGCGGCAATCGCTTTGTTACCTTTATCCTGTTCGCTTTGTTCTCCGAAATAAGTCATCTTATAACCTTCAGGAACCTGTATTTGTTTTTGAGCTTCTGTCCAAAGATGGCTGAAAGCAGCCATGGTGTTAGCGCCGCGTTTCGGCTCACATTGCATCATCATGTATGGCTGACGGTTGTAACGTCTCACTACATTATATTCATAATCGAGAGAGAAATCGTCGATAACCTGTTCAACTTTGACGGAACGTCCTTTGGCACTGTAAACCGGCAATGTTCTAATATCGTTCAGGTTCATAGAATCCCTGTCGGCATCCTTCATCAGGATAGGCATGAAGACATCGCCTTCACGATATTCGCCTAATGGTACACCGTTTGTTGCCGAACGAAGGGAATAAGCAACCTGCTGGCGGGTAATACCCAGGCGCAGACCTTTTTCCTGTGAGTACATCGGTTTCCATACCGGTACTTTATTCCCCCAACTGTCACGCACTTCCATCACCTGGTCGTACTGGCGGGCAATCTCTTTGACTTGTTCCGTTAAAGCGACCAGTGTATCCACATTGTCGCCGATAAAACCGATCTCGATAGCGGCATCTGGTACCGGAGACAAGGCAAACAAGGCTGAACGGGTCAAGATATCAGGATAGTTAGCCACCATATAGTCATAGAATTTACCTTCTTCCGCCTGTGCATCCTCCGCCTTTTTAGTTTCAATCAGCACATTGGCAAAGTTGGGTTTCGGACCTACCGACGAACTTGCCAGGTAATAGCGGACCGGTGAACCTCCCAGGGTAAATGAATATGACTTGATATTCTCGTTCTTACTCAGGTAATCTTCAATCAGCTTAACATTCTTCTCCACGTCGTAAATACTGTACCCTTCAGGGAAGATCAGGTCGGCACGGAAATAAGGTTTGTTCATGATCGGGAAGAAACTCTGCGGCATGATACTCATAATAAATAAAGAGAGGAATAATGTCGCAATCACGGAAGTAATAGTTATCCATCTGCGTTTGATCAGACGACCCAGCACCCCTTCGAATTTATGATACAGTTTCGTATCGTACGGATCCTTCGACTCGCCCGGTTTAGCCTCTTTCAGGATAAAGTTACCGAAAGTTGTTGTCTGAGTCAATGCCAGTATCCAACTTAAACCTAATGAAACAGCCAATACGATAAACAACGGTTTAACGATTTCGGCTACTGAAGCCGGAGCCAGATACATCGGCAGGAATGAACAGACAGCGATAAAGGTAGCCCCCAGCAATGCCCATTGCGGTTTGGTCGCCCCATCGATCAGGGCCTGATAACGAGACAATCCCCGCTTGATACCCACCTGCGCATTGTCGGTTACAACTATCGCATTATCCACCAGCATACCCATTGCAATGATAAAGGCAGCCAGCGAAGTACGGTTCAGTCCGACGCCCCAGATCAGCATAAGCAATAAAGTACCGCCCACTGAGAAGAGCAGCGAACTACCCACCAGCATACCGGCACGTGATCCCATCACCAGGAAGATCACCACGATTACAATCAACAACGATTCGATCAGGTTCAGGATAAAACCATTGTTCGCTTCATCTGCTATCTTGTTTTCCGGATAGATCGTTTTCAGGTCCATTCCGACAGGGAACAATTGTTCCATCTCCTGGAGGTGGGCAGCTACATCATTACCGACAGCCACCACGTCATCTTTAGCACCTGTTGCAACTCCGATACCAATAGCACGTTTGCCATCCACACGCATCAGATTGGAAGGAGGATCCATATAACCTCGTTCCACAATAGCAATATCTCCTAAACGGACTTCACTACCGCTTTTGGTTACGATCAACTGGTCGCGGATATCCTGGATATTCTTATAGGTTCCTTCCGCCCGGACACGCAACTGGTAGTTACCCGTATTGATATCTCCGGTATTTACCAGCAGGTTTTGCGTTTGCAACACTTGCTGTATCGAGTTCGGGTCGATACCGAGGTTTGCTAGTTTAGGAACTGAAATCCTTACATTAATAACTTGTGTCTGTTCACCAAACAGATATACTTTCTGAACACCGGGAACGGGAGACAATTCCGTCTTGATCTTCTGGGCCCAGTCACGCAATTCATCATAGGTATAACCATCATCCGCACTCAAAGCGTAATAGATACCAAACACGTCTCCAAAATCATCGCTGACTGAGATGGAAGAAGCACCACTCGGCAAGCGGGGCTCTATATTCGCCACTTTACGGCGAAGTTCATCCCACTTAACAGGCATGTTATCAGGGTCGAGTGTTGGCTGAAGTTCAATCGAAATCTTTGACATACCGAAATAAGATTCAGACTTGATCTGAAGCACGTCAGACATAGATTGAATCTCACGTTCGATTGGCTCGGTGACCAGTTTTTCTACCTCGAAAGGAGTCGCACCCGGATATTGTGTAACAAGCACAGCCTGCTTGATCACAAAGGGAGCATCTTCCTTCTTCGGCAATTTAAAGAAAGAGTATATACCACCTATCAGCATAACAGCCAGGAAGAAGTATATAATCTTCGTATTCTCTAAGGAATATTTTGGAATATTCATTGCTTATCCTCTTAATCTGTTAATACTTTTACTTGTTGTCCGTCGACAAGGCGGGTTACTCCGGCAGTAACGATCTGTTCTCCGGCTTTCAAACCTTCGGTTACGACAACACCGTCTTTGCCGACCAGTTCTTTTTCCGTAATCTTACGACGTTCCACTTTCGAGGTTTGCGGGTTATAGACGAACACATATTTATTACCGCTGTTCGGTTCGTCGGCAACGATAGCAGACAGCGGAATCAACACGGCCCCTTCATTGAAACTCTTGCTCTCTATGTTCAGGATTACACGACAGGAGAAACCTACGGCTACCTTATATTTGTTCAGATTAAATTCGGGATCATCAATATAAAGGAATACCGGTACGCCAGAACCATCGGGCGAGGCTTCCACATATTCTTTTACTTTCGCTTTGAAACGGGTTCCTTTGTAATTGTCAAACTCTACAAAGATGCTGTAGGGAGTGGAGAAGTAAGTGATATTCGTTTCAGGCATTGTAAACTGCACCTGCAATTTGTTCGGGTTTATCAGGCAGACAATACCTTGTCCCATTTGTACCTTCTGATAGTTCTCTACATATTTCTTTTGGATGAAGCCATCGAAAGGAGCACGCAGCTTAGTCTGCTCCAAGGTATTCTGTGAGTTTTCGAATGCTGCCTGCGCATTGGAATAAGCAGCCTTTGTCGATTCATACTCCTGTTGAGAGATTGCCTGTTTAGCCAGAAGTCTTTCTGCACGCTGCAACTGTGCCTGTGCTGTCTGGAAAGAAGCCTTTTTGGCTTCATAATCCCATTTGAAATCCTGTGGGTCTATTTCGGCTACGATTTGCCCTGTACGTACTTTCTGTCCTTCTTCGACATTTAATGAAATCAGCGGACCGGACATCTTAAAAGCCAGGTCACTAAATTGATCAGGCGATACAACACCGCTAAATGATTTTTCTACCATATCCAAAGATGTCACTTCTTCCAGCTTCACCGGACGAGGGCCCTGTTCCTTTACCGGAGGCTGGCTACATGACATCAATGCTGTCAATACAAAAACGGGAATCAATTTACCATTCATGATAACAACTTGATTTAGTTATTTAGTTACTTATTATAATTATATATACTTGTATGCAGTCATATAAAACTATGCGTTAAATCATAGTTATACAACACTCATTTTCCACTAATTGTTCTAATTGCGCCGCTCCTTCGGAACCGAACGGCTGCTACTTACATTTGCTTGTCTTACTTCTATATTGCTCGTACAAACTACTAGTGTCAAAAGGACCAACTGTCCCAATCTATTTTTGCTTCCATTACCCTTTCCTGTTCATCGGGAACAGCCGGAAAGAAATCAATTCCTGTTACTTTTTCCACACTATCGACAGGTATCACCATTGACTTCAAAGAAGTTTTTTTATAATCCTTATTTTCCAGAATGAACGCAATTGCTTTATATTCACTTCCCGAAACGTAACAAATCACTTTGTAAAACGCGTCAGGAACACCTACTTGATTCTTTCCCATCCGTTTCATATTGTCCGTAATTACAGGACCGGTAGCAATCAGCAAAGATCCGTAATCTTTCGCCCATAGACGGCTCTGCTCTTCCAGTTCTTTCCAGATACCCCGGTTCAGCGCCGGTTTCTGCGGACAGATATTACTGAAATAAAATGATTCACGCATTGCCTTTGCCGACCACTTCATGTCACCGGCAGGAGCCATATGACCACGGTCGTAACCTGTGCGAGTATAATCTTCATTTGTTGCTGTCGCACCTTTTACCATCGGGTCCGGTACGAATTTATTAGAACGTTCCGTCTTTTTGCTTTTCGCCTCTTCGGCAGTCAGCTCGTAAGCTACCCAGTTTGCAATCTTATAATCTGAATTGTAGGATACGGTATACCCTTCGTGACGGATCACTTGCTCGGAACGTTTAGCCTTCAATTTAGGGATTTCGGCATTTGCCGGAACTTTAAAAGTAGTTGTTTTCGGACGAGGGGGAACAATGGCAGGCTTTTTATCTGCCGTTTTTTCCTTTACCGGGTCAGCAGGCTGCTTCTTCTGTTCCACTGCCACAGGCTTCTTGCCGGAAGTAGGATAGAAATAGTTAAACACATATAACAGGCCGATAAAACAGATAACCACTAAGGCCGCAAGAACAAATATACGCCTGATTACAGAAACCAAAGATGCCCCCTGATTCTTCTTTTTCCGCGATTTTGCTTTGCCTTTTCTTTTTGCCATTGATTAATAACCATTTATTCTCCGCCGCAAAAGTAGATAATGTGAGATTATTAAACAACATATAAACCTTAAATATATTCGTCAGAATTAATACAAAAAGTGCCCCGATTAAAAGGGGCACTTTAAATTATATGTTCCGGAGCCTATCTGCTGTATCTTTCCTTTCGGAGAAACAACCTCTGCACTCGTCTGTTCCGGAACTTGTATTTCCATTAATATAGTACGTCCTGACTTGCGTAATTTCACTTTTATATCCCCGTAATGGGTAGGTACTGATGCCGAAGCTTCCGTCAAAGCCCCCATCTGAGGTTTTATGCGGAATGTACGGAAACCGGGAGATGTCGGTTCAATTCCACACACTTTCTGGCTCAGCAACGTCAGCGGCCCTCCGCTCCAGGCATGGTTGATCGTACCTCCTCCGAAACCTTCAGCGCCGACTCCCCAACCCTCAAATAAGGTGGTATAATCCTTATAGCTTAACATACCGGCATACCGGTCACGCATCCTCTGCAAGGCAACCTCCGGGGCATTCATCTGAAAAAGTGCTTCCAATACATACTTTTCCATATAAGGACTGGCATGATATTCTTTTTTCAAGACCTTCAGTATAGCCGGATACTTGTCTTTTGCCGCCAGACCGGATAAAACGGCCATAGCCTGCGAACGGTCGTCATCCTTGCCATGATAACCAGGAGAACGATATGCAGTGCCGGTCCAGAATTTTGTATTAAAACATTTCTCAATACTATACATCATACGGGTGATCTCTTCCGCATCTGCTTTCTTACCCAGTTGAAGTGCAAATTCCTTTTCTGCTTTCAGTGCCAGATAATACCAGCAATTCGTCAATACCCCCATATCGATCTGTTCGCCCCAGTCACCCCAACTCCATTCGCCACTGCGTTCGATGGGCAAGCCACTCTTATCGACCTGCCATGTTTCATGCAGATAACGATGCAGACGGTCATAAATAACCGGAATAAATGTACTGTCTCCGCTATAATAATACTGTGTATAGAAACCATACCAACCCACCGAAGCCAGCATCTGCAAAGGCAACTCCTTCGACCAGTTACCGGCAGGAACAGGAGCAAACAATGAGCCGTCGGCACGCTGCCAGTTCATCAGTTCATAAATACCTTTAACGGCCAGCTTATGAGAAGAAGGAGAAAGTGCATAGAAAGCCTCTCCCAACTCGTTCACCTCATCTCCCCACCATTGAGCACGTTCGCGTTCGGGACAATCCATATAATTGTCACGCATCGTTATATATAATGTTCTCGCAGAACGTTTCCAAAGTTCGTTCAGGAAAGGATCGTTACATTGAAACGATCCGGCAAACTCTGTATCATAGCCGGTTTCACGATACTTAACTTCCAGTACTTTTACTCCTTCGGGAAGAATATACCACATCTCATGACCGCTCATCCAGCCGTAACTTTCATACTCCTGTATGCCGTTGCGGGTAACATATTCGGCACGGACATTTTCCGGTCCTCCACCCCGATAATTATCCGTCTGCATATGAATTGTCGCACCTTCCGCCGACTCCACTTTCAGATAGGGTGTAAACTGGCAGTTGTAAGGTAAACGGCAGAACAGGGTATCTCCTCTCTCCGACCGGCGGACACCCGGATACTCCTTTAAACCGAAATCCTTAAAGAGCGGAATAGGACGTTCAACCAGGTTTCCCAAAGGCGCTTTACCGACCACTGAAGCGATCTCGGCACCGGGAAACGTATTCTTATAACCAGGCTGGTTCCATCCTTCCAATGTTCTGCGGGCATCAAAACGGATATTGCTTTCCGACAAGCGATAGTTCGGATAAGGAGCACCGGTATTCTGATAAGCATCATATACCCTACAACTCCAGCTTTTATCGGATACAATCTCTATGCCGGGAGCAATCGCCTCAAACAGCAAGGCTGCCAGTCCACTGTTCACATGGCTGAATCCGTTCTTGCCAAAATGCCATACCAGAACAGCGATCGTATTTTCCCCCGACGTAAGGTAAGGAGCAATCTCTACCGAATCGTAATAAGTATCATAAGGAGAAGGACCACGTTTCAAGCCTCCTTCAAACACCACCATCCGGCCGTTAATCCATAACCAATATTTACTGTCGGCTGCAATATGTGCGGTCAGTGTCCGGGGAACTTCAGCCAAAGTTACCGTTTTACGATAGGCCAGCCAGGTATTGCTCGCACTCTGGCATTGTTCCGTATTTATCCAGTTTGCTTTCCAGTCCGTTTTCGTTTTAGCTTCTGCCGAAGCCAAAAATCCGGCGCATACACACAGTAAGAGATACTTTTTCATAATACGATCGCTTTTACAGGTTATCAATTTTATTTAATTCTCCAGATATACTTTCACACCGTCCGGAGCCTTTACTTCGCTTTTCACCTTACCGTCCGCTCCTTTCTCGTGACGGATCGTTATTACACCCTGCGGAGTCGGGAAAGTACCTTCCACCCATTTTAAATCGCCCAGATGCGGGGTGATACGGACTGCACGGCATCCCGGCTCCACCACCTGAACACCCAAGACGTATTCACTCAGCCATGATGTCGGACCGGAAGCCCAGCCATGACACAAACTATGACGGAAACCTTTATAGCAATAATCACCATAATCACCGTGAATATCCTTTTTCCCTTCAGGCACAAGTTCGTCGATACGTGCCGCATTCGGAAGCCAGTCCATATTGAAATCTTCCCAGAACGTAGTAGCACCCAGGTCGATCATCGCTCCCCAATACTGGCGGATCACATCGATCGCTCCCTGATAATTTCCGGCAGCAGCCATTGCACGCAACATATAATATCCGTAGAAAGTAGAGAATCCACGTGCCCCGCCTACTGACAGATATTTACTGTTTGCCTCTTCCGGTTTCATCAAACCAGCCAGGGCCAATAAAGCCGCACCCTGTTTTGAGCCCGGAGCATCCGGTGCTATTTTTGATTTCAACAAAGGCTTGATCACCTTCGGAGCCGCCTTTTCCATTTTCTTCGCCGTTTCACGACATTGGGATGCCAGCACATCGTCACCAAGTGTTGT
Organism: Parabacteroides caeci; assembly: GCF_023656795.1. NCBI lineage: Bacteria > Pseudomonadati > Bacteroidota > Bacteroidia > Bacteroidales > Tannerellaceae > Parabacteroides > Parabacteroides caeci. Next base: position 34,801 of record NZ_JAMOKT010000001.1, on the reverse strand, counting down.
ACATAATTCATCGCCTGCCCTCATGGCCATCAGAACCAGCGATTGCAGACCGGCATCGATCGCCACCTGATTCTCACTTGACGGCCAGTCCATGAAACGCCATCCATCCAGTTTCTCACGTCCGTCTGCATCCACTTTAGAAATCAGAAGACGCAGAAGGTCGCTCATATAAGTTTGCTGTTCTTTCAGGTAAGCCACATCTCCATGATGATAATACCAGTCACGCTGGATCAGCAACCACCAGATCGAATAGGCACTGATACCATTCATCCAAGCGGGAAGAGGCGTTACATCACGGATCAGGTCAAGGCTCTTTGGAACGACTTCGTTATAACCGAAAACAGTATTTACGGTCATCACTTCCGGATGCATATCACCCAACCAAACCAAACGATCACGCTTAATACCGTCCCAGAGATATTCCTGCATATTCAAATGAACCGTATATGCACCAGTCTGCCAGATTTTATTCAGCCGTTCGTCGCTACTCCGGAAAGAACCTTTGTACGGAATATCACGGAATGTAGAAATAGCACGGATTTCTTTCAAGGAAACTTCCGTAGAATCGCTCATCAGGTCTATACGGGCAAAACGGAAACCGGAATTACCGACTTCCAACACACCCAACCAGGGCAATGTGACAACAAAATCACGTATTGCATGGTCATTACTGGCCCCGTTCTTCCCTTCAATTTCACACATGGCTTCACTGACAGATTCTCCGAAACGGACACGCATCTTTATAGGGCTTTTATTGGAAAAAGCACCGGTCACAATCTGAATGCCTCCCTGAAGTTCTTTCCCGAAATCAAACAAAAGGGCCGGATGCTCTTCTGACGTACTGGTCATCTTGCAAAGGGCACGATCTGTTAATTCTGCCTGTCCGTTACCCGGCAGGAGCAGTTTATCGCCATTTTTTATCAATTCGCTATGTTGTTGCCAGACAATACGCGTCGGGGAAAGATATTCGCGTACCCGGCTGTCGCGTTGCTGGGCCAGTACCGGCAGGGAACATAAAAGAGTAAGAAGTATAAGTATCTTTTTCATGGTATTATCAATAATGAATCAATTTGCTTCTATGGACAGGTTTAGTTTTTATCAGGTTTGATTGTTGCATCGTCGGTAGGGGCGGTACAAGATAAATATCAACCCTTTCTACCTTGTTGCACCCCTACAGGGTGCCTCAAAAAGAAAAGGATTCAAGGGAACCCAGGGTTCTAACCCTGGGCTAATTTGTTACAGGCCTACAGCCTAAAGACACCGTCACTAACTGGCTCATCCTATAATTAGCAGATAGCTCAAAACTTTCTAATTCTGAACCTCTCACACGCTACAGGAACTACAACCCAAAAGCAGGAACCAGATCATCCAACTGTTGGTCGGTCATTCCTGCCGGTTCATAGCCGGCCATGCGGGCACTCAGATAGATTTGAGCAGATTTTGCCAAGGTGTCGATTGCGTCAAAACATTCGATCAGATCTTCGCCGACTGCCAGAATTCCATGTTTTTCCCAAAATACAACATCATGTTTTTCCAGTTGTTTGATCGTAGCATGTGCCAGTTCGATCGTTCCCGGTATTTCATAAGGGACAATACCGACGCCTTTCGGTACGATGATACGGCATTCGGGGATCATGCCCCATAACGTCCGGGTGATTACCTGCGAATCGAGGAATGGTTTACAATGCGTCATACCGATCAGTTCTGTCGGATGCGTATGCAAAACGACCTTGTTATCACGTCCCAAGGAACGGAGATAATTGTGCATCATCAGGTGAGACGGCAGTTCGGATGTCGGGGCGACAGGTTGTTCGGCAATGATCTCATAGCTTTTTCCGTCCGGTGCTATCCGGATCAGCGAACCATTTGCGAACGGGTCCTGTGCGACATACCGCATCCGTTTGCCTGTCCCGGTCACATAAAATACATGTCCTCCAAGGGCGGTCATTGCTTCCTGCAACTGAATAGCAGGAGCAAGTGCCGGCAATGCCATTTCTTCCGGTGTCAATAAACCGGTCAGATTAACAGATATATTTCCTCCATTTCTTTCGGCCCATCCTTTTGTCCAGAGATAGCCTGCCACCTCAGCGATACGGCCAATTTCAGCCATCAAAAGGCTGTTGTTTCCAATTGTTGTCATTTTTTTTCTATATTAATTGCTTCGGGTATTCCCGAAAAGTCATCTATAAACTCGGTAACAGCAATGAGAATATCAGTATTCCCATACCGGTAATTAATACGATAATCGTTTTTCTGCTAACACCTTTCCATTCATTCAATATGATTCCCCAAACATTACTGAATATGACATTCAGCGACATCAGGATACTCCACGAAAAGGCAAGCATTACCGGAGAGTCAGAAAAATAACTCTTTCCCATGCCCAAGCCGAAGAACTGTGAATACCAAAGTACTCCTGCCAGCGCACAAAATAAAACATTATTCAATAATATCTTACCCGGAACGGAGAAATAATCTTTCCCTGTTTTATTTTTTATATTCTGGAAGATACAATAGACTGCATTCGTCAGGAAGCCACCCATTGTTACCAACAAGATCACCGGATTTAAGGCAAATAAATCGCTTGCACCGGAGGCCTTCGCTTTTTCCAGTATCGGAGTTCCGGATTCAAGGCCCAGATTAAAACAGGCACTCATCACACCCGCCAACAATGCAACCAGCAAACCTTTCGTCAGGGCAAAGTCTTTCACAGCCGCTTTCTTTTCCTCGTCCGTCATGTTGCGGGCACGCAGACTACCGGCATAACCGATCACTGCGATACCAGCCAACGTTACGCAAACCCCCAGTAGAAGGATCAGTCCGTCGCCATGAAACAAATCCGTCCCCCCGAATACTGCCGGAAAAAGCGTACCGAATCCGGCACAGGTACCAAGAGCGATACTCTGCCCCAGGGCTATTCCCAGATAACGCATGCTAAGACCGAATGTCAGACCTCCCACGCCCCACAGCATTCCGTAGATTACAGCGCCGATACTTCCACCGGCACTCCAGAGTTCAGTCAGGCTATTTCCTTCCGGTATAGCGAGTTGTGCGCCCAGATAAGGGAAAACGAGCCAGGCAAAAATACCCTGGATCAGCCAGAAGCTCTCCCAACTCCAGTTTTTCACCTTATTGATCGGCACGTAGGAACTGCTTTGCCCCAGACTGCCGATGGCGATAATCAGTAAGCCTATCAGTATATTCATTTGCGCTTGCTTGTTACTTCCGCTTCATATTTTTCTATTTCTGCAATGTAATCTTCCCCAACAGGAACATTATTTTTCAAACAGTACATATCCCATACGGCAGTCCACGGAAGGCTTTTCAATTCTTCCTGCAATGCCAGGCGCTGGAACAGTTTATCTTCCGATTCATATTGCTGCAAAGTAGCAGACGGTTCAAGCAAGGCTTGCAGGAATGCTTTCAGTGTGGCACGGCAACCGATCACATAAGCTCCTATGCGGTTGATCGTAGCATCAAAATAATCCAGTCCGATATGTACACGATCCAATGCATTGCAACGGATGATCTCACGGGAAAGGTCCAGCAGGTCATCGCTCAATACAACCACATGGTCACTGTCCCAACGGATCGGACGGCTCACGTGAAGCATGATTTCAGGAGTGAACAACAGCATGGAAGAGATCTTATCGGCAATGCTTTCCGTCAGATGGAAATGTCCGGTATCCAGCGTTACGATTTTGTTATTCTTAGCCCCATATCCCAAATAAAAATCGTAAGAACCGACCGTATAGCTTTCCAGTCCGATACCGAACAATTTAGCTTCGATGCAATCTTTCATGTTCTTATACTCCGTTGCAAAGATTTCGTCCAGCGAATCTTTCAGCAGCTGGCGGTATTTGATGCGGCTTGCCGGTACTTCCTTGGAACCATCATGTATCCAGAGATTCATCATACAGGGATCGTTCTGGTAAACACCCATCGCTTCACTGATCGCACGGCAGCGTTTCGTATGTTCGATCCAGAAGTTACGGATCGAATCATCCGGATTAGCCAATGTCAGGTTTCCGCTTTTAGGATGCGAGAAAGATGTGGAGTTGAAATCGAGTTTCATATTGTTCTCTTTCCCCCACTCCATCCAACTTTGGAAATGGGCAGGTTCCACTTCATCACGGTCCACTTTCTTTCCTCCGAAATCGCCATAGATTTCATGCAGGTTCAAGCGGTGAGTTCCCGGGATAAAAGAGTTTGCCGTCAGGATATCGGCGCGAACTTCATCTATATTACGCGCTTTGCCCGGATAATTGCCGGTCACCTGTATGCCGCCCGAAAGCGAGCCGTCCGGATTCTCGAATCCCGTCACGTCATCTGCCTGCCAGCAATGGAGTGAAAGACTGATTTTCTGCAATTTCTCAAGTGCACTGTTTACATCAACGTTTACAGCAGCAAAACGTTCGGCTGCCAGATCAAATGCTTCTTTTACTTTCTTTTCAGTATTCATGGTATGCTTTTTAATTTGTTATTATATATATTCTGAATTATACCCAACCGGACTAAAAATGCAGGAGGTCGTGGGTGTAGGCCCCGCCATCCGGGTAACCTAACCCCATCCGACCATTACATGTATGTTGACATGCCTGCTACTACACTGGTCTTTATTTTTTCTTAATTATTACCGTTTTACAACCTGTAAATACCGGTCGTAAACATCTTTCCAAACAGTCTCATCCTGCGGCAGGAATGTTTCGGTCTGAATAGAATCTGCTATCAACTGCCGCATTTCCCAACGGGTGGAGACGATACCGGCAGACCGTGCCTGTACCATACTGTTCCCGATCGCCGTTGCTTCCGACGGGCCGGCAATCACCGGCATGCCGATCGCATTCGCCGTAAACTGATTCAGCAGGTTATTTTTCGAACCTCCGCCGATCACATGCAACCGATCGATCCGGAAAGGTGCCATTCCCTTCAACATCCGGATCACCTCATTATAACGGAGCGCAAGACTCTCGAAAATGCAACGGATAAAATCAGCATCCGTTTCAGGAACAGGCTGCCCTGTCTCCTCGCAATAACCGGCAATAGCCTTTGTCATACACGCCGGATTAGCAAAACGGGGATCGTCCGGATCGACGAAACGTACAAAGGGAGCAGCCTGCCCGGCCAGCTCCACGATTTCAGAATAAGCATAAGCACGCCCGGCCTTCTCCCACTCTTTCCGGCATTGTTCCAATAACCACATGCCGGTAATATTTTTCAGGAAGCGGGTTGTTCCCTCGATACCGCCTTCGTTTGTAAAGTTATTCTTATAGGATTCTTCCGTTATGATCGGTTGTTCCGTTTCAATCCCCATCAGGCTCCAGGTCCCGCTACTCAGGTAAGCAAAATGCTCATCCCTGGCCGGAACAGCTGCTACGGCAGAAGCCGTATCATGCCCCGCTACAGCAATAACGGGTATCTTGCCAATGCCGGTTTCCTCCGCCAGGGCATCCGTCAGTTCCCCGACAAGCGTTCCCGGCATCACCACCTGCCGCACGATAGACGGCGAAACTCCTGCCGCCTCCAGCAAGGATGGTTCAAATTGTTTCGTAACAGGATTAAGCAACTGGGATGTGGAAGCATCCGTATATTCACACACCTTCTTGCCCGTTAACAGATAAGACAATAAGTCAGGAATGAAAAGTATTTCTTCAGCATTTCTCAAAGGTGCAAAATCCTCCTTCCGGGCACGGAACAACTGAAAGAGGCTATTAAAGTTCATAAACTGGATACCAGTCAGCCGGTAGACTTCCTCACGCGGCACCAGGCGGAAATATTCCTCCAATGCACCTTCCGTATACGGATCGCGGTAAGCCCTGGGCAACCCCAGTAAAGAACCATCCGAAGCCAGATAACCGAAATCGACTCCCCAGGTATCGATCCCGATCGAATCGACCGGGATATCTTCCCGGGCACAAAGGGAAAGACTTTTCTTCAGTTCCTCATACAGATTATATATGTTCCAATAATATTTCCCGTGCAATTCCAACAGGTTATTAGGGAAGCGGTGAAGTTCCCGCATTTCAAATTTGCCATTCATTAATGACACCAAAACGGCTCTCCCGCTTGTGGCTCCTATGTCAAATGCTAAAAAGTTATGTTTCTTCATGCCTGCAACAAAGTTATTTGTTTTACAGAAGCAAAAGTAAAAGGTTATTTACTATCTTTGCTTACGAAAATGATTTTAAACCTTTCAATTCTGACATGAATAAACACGCAAATAATCAAATACGCTACCTGACTATCGGAGCGTCTGATGAAGACTGGGGGATTACGGTCACCACGATCGGATACCAATTCATTCCACCCCAAAGTCAATATCCGTTATCCGGTCATCCGGACAGTTATAACTTCAAACCGCAGACAGGACGTATCCTGAAGGAATACCAGCTTGTCTATATAACGAAAGGAAGCGGCTACTTCTCTTCCCAATCCTGCAAACAGCAAAAGATAGAAGCCGGCACCATGATCCTGCTTTTTCCGGGAGAATGGCACAGTTACTATCCGGACAAAGAGACCGGATGGGATGAATATTGGGTAGGTTTCCGTGGAATACATATCGACAAACGAGTGGAAAAACGTTTCTTCACGAAAGAAGAGCCGCTTCATAGAATCGGTTTAAGTGCTACTATTGTAGGATTATATGAAGATATATTAAAGTTTGCCATGCAGGAAAAATCCGGATACCAGCAGATGATATCCAGTATCGTCCTTCATATAATGGGTACTGTTTATTATAAGAAAAAGAATGGCGCTTTTACTAATACATATGTAGTAGACAAAATCAACGAGGCCCGTATTCTGATGAAAGAGCAGGTAGAAAACCCCGTGTCGCCGGAAGAGATCGCCTCGCAACTGGGACTGGGATACTCCTGGTTCCGCCGTATGTTCAAAGAATATACCGGCGTGTCTCCCGCTCAATACCAGTTACAACAAAAACTATTGAGGGCAAAAGAACTCCTGACAGGAAGTAACCTGAACATATCGGAGATTGCTTACAGCCTGAAGTTTGAAAATGCCGGCCAGTTCTCGACCTTCTTTAAAAAGAAAGAGGGCGTTACGCCCTCCGAGTTCAGGGAAAGAGCACATTAATACGGTTGTTGACGATTGGACAGAAAACACCAAGAAGCAATTTACTCACTGAAACAGGAAACGAATAATATGAATACAATGGAGACAAACATCCTATTGACCCCCGAACAAATTCCTCCCTCCTACTGCCGTTGCTTCCAAAGCGACTGCCCGAAGGCGGACAGTTGCGCCCGTTTTCTCGCAGGGAAGTACCTCCCCGAAGGCTGGGTGACAGGGCCTGCCGTCTATCCCACGGCCCGTCAAGGCGTCACCTGCGTATGCTATAAGCAGACACGTATTATCCACGCCGCCTACGGTTTCCGTGCCCTCTTTGCCGAGGTGAAGAAGAAAGACGATACGCCTCTGCGCGACCGTATCAAGACGTATTTAGGTGGAAACACCACCTACTACCGCTACCACAATGGCGAACGCCTTCTCACACCTGAGCAACAGGAATGGATCATCAACCTCTTCCGCCGGCACGGCTATACAGACGAGTTGCGCTTCGACGAGTATCGCGACCTCTACGATTTTATCCTTACCTGATTACCACGGCGTGGTAGCGTCTCTTCCACGGATTGGAAGCCACACTACTACGCCTTGGAAGCGAGACTACCAAAGTGCGGCAGGCTAGTTGGTAAAAGCGAGAAGGGATACATTATACATACTGGTTTGTATTTTAGTTGTATTTCACTTCCATCCCCCGGACTTCGTCGTTTATGACGCCATTGTCATACACCAACTGTCCGTTGACAAAAGTCTGGCTGACACTATGATGGAAGGTAGTCCCTTCAAAAGGTGCCCATCCGCATTTATATATTATATTTTCGGGAGTCACCGTCCAGCTCTTCTCCGGATCGACAAGGACCAGGTCGGCATAATAACCCGGACGGATATAACCGCGCCGGTCGATATGGAACAGGTCTGCCGGCATATGCGCCATCTTTTCCACCACTTTTTCATACGTGAAGCAACCTTCTGCCACCATCTCCAGCATGGCAACCAGCGAATGCTGAATCAACGGACCGCCCGAAGCCGCTTTCAAACAACTGCCCTCTTTCTCCGATAACAAATGCGGAGCATGGTCGGTCGCTACGATATCTATCGTATTATCATTAACGGCATTGCGCAAAGCGATGCGGTCTTCCAACGTCTTGATAGACGGATTCCATTTGATTCGGTTACCGAACTTAGCGTAATCGCCGTCATGGAACCAAAGGTGATGCACACACACCTCGCCGGTAATCTTCTTCTCGCTCAAAGGAATCTCATTACTCAGCAATGTCAGTTCTTTGGCAGTAGACAAATGCAGGATATGCAAACGTGAATTCAGGCGGGTAGCCAGTTCGACAGCTTCTGATGAAGAGGCATAACATGCTTCCTCGCTTCTGATCTTGCTATGGAAAGAGATGTCGAGATCTTCACCGTACAACCCTGTATAATAAGCGATATTACGTTTGATCACTTCTTCCTTTTCCGCATGGATGGCGATCAGCATATCCGCTTCACCGAAGATACGCTCCAGGCTCTCCTTCTTATCCACCAGCATGTTGCCTGTAGAAGAACCGAGGAACAGCTTCAAGCCCGGCACACGGCTACGATCCAGCTTACGGATCTCGTCCATATTATCATTCGTTCCGCCGAAGAAAAAAGAGTAGTTGGCGACAGATGTTTCCGCTCCGCGCTGCAACTTCCATTCCAGATCGGCTATTGTGGTAGTCTGAGGCTTGGTATTCGGCATATCCATAAAAGAGGTGACACCGCCAGCAACGGCCGCACGGCTTTCACTAGCGATGTCTCCTTTATGTGTCAGGCCCGGTTCACGGAAATGTACCTGATCGTCGATTGCTCCCGGTAACAGGAGCTTTCCTTCAGCATCAATAACTTGTACATTGGAGGCGGTTTCGGGAACAACTTCCTCGAACACCTCTGCTATTTTATCTCCATCAATAAGGACCGAGCCTTTAAACATACAGCCTTCATTCACTATGCGAGCGTTTTTTATCAGAATCTTATTCATATACCTTGTATTTTATTTGTTACAAATGTACATGATTCTATTCAAAAACAACGCAGGCAGGAGCGGTTATTCGTAAGAATAGGCCTGTATTTCCACCGGTCCGATCAAACCGGACGATTGCAGAGGCGAATCTGCATTCCAGGGATTCACGTTTGTCCAGGTGCCGCGTTCCTTCTCAGGTAACGAAGCGTCACCGATCAGGCGGTTCCTCCAGTTATTCACGACTTCCACTTCGATCAGGTTCTCCCCTTTACGTAGGAAGTCTCCAACCGGCAGGCGGTAAGGGGTTGTCCATACGCCGCCAACATACTGTCCGTTGATCTTTACTTTTGCCATTACCATCACCTTGCCCAGATCCAGATAAAGCGCTTTCTGAGGCAGTTCATCCAAGGTGATCCGGTTGGTATAGATTGCTTTTCCTGAGAAATAGCGGATGGACGGGTCTGTATTTTCTGTCCAGTCCTGCAATGCCGGGAAGGTTACAGCTTCTTCCGGTCCTCTTTTCCCTTTTTCAAAATCGACCTGCCAGGGAGAGCTAACGGTTGCCAAAACCTCTTTAACCGGATAATTCCGGGCGGTTGTTTTCGACGGCGTGCCTTTTTTACGGAAGATAATAAAGGAACTTTCAAAGCCTTCGAGACGAACCGGTACGGTGGTTACTCCGTCGGCACAAGTGAACTCCGGCAAAAGGCGTATCTCTGCTGTCAGCGGATTCCACAGTTCCGGTAATTTTCCGGCTACACGGAAAGACGGATTTATATCAACCGGGTTTTCACTTTGATTCGATATAAAATAAATATCACCTTCATCCGTAGCACGGTGGATAAACAAAACAGGCGTACCGGAATTAACACGCATATCCGGTTTTACGTTCAAGGCTTCCAATACCGGTTGCAGGGAAGTCGCCGGCATAAACAGACGGCCTTTACCTATTGTCCGTACAGATTCTGTCTGGTCGCCCCAAAGCTCGGAAGCTAGAGCCTGCACTTTCTGATCGGCAGCCGGATAATCACTCAGACTCGGAGAATATTTCGGAGCAGGCCCTATCACACAGGCACCAGCCTGTAACAGTTCCTTTATCTTCTGCAAAATTTCCGGACGCATAGTTTCCAGTTGGGGTAATACCAGCAAACGATATTTCATTCCGCTAGGTAAAACAATCCGGCCGTCTTCCACCGATGCCCGCTGCAACAAAACTTCCCCATTAATATAATCGAAGGAATAGCCGGCAGGAAGTTCAGGCGTACAGATACCGGTCATCTTCGGAGCATCCTCACCGATAAAGTAAGCCACATCTGCCACATAATCGCCGCGTTGCAACATGAAGTTACATCTTTTCAGATAGCCGGTAAAGACATCCATCTGGCTGAACCAGGTATTCTTCCGGTTAAATTCATTACCGAACCAGGCATCCAGCCCCGGTTCGCGGTCTTCAAACGGCTGGTGGATATATACATGCAGTAAAGAACTGTTTATCCCTTCGGTAAAGAAACGGTCCCCACGCTGCTTCATCTGATACGGATAGCGGCCGAAAGCAGGTCCACCGCTTGTAAACGACTCGGCCCAGACACGTCTCTTGCCATAAATATGCCCGCAGGAAGAAGCCGCCCTGTTCTCGATATCCCCCAGGGAACCTTCGCTCCAAAACTCGCCGGCTATCTCATCGGACTGGCCGCCATATTGCAGGAACTCGCCGGGGAATCCCCAATGACCGTAATTTTCCAGCCAAGTTGTCAATCCGTGTTGATGACAAACATCACGCAAGCCACCTACATAATCGTAAGAAACACGGTCGGCTATCAAACGGCGCAAATCCCACAGGAAGCGATCTGAAATATCAGGATTGCCGACCACTGTACCTTCCAGAACCGGAAGATACGGAACGGGATCATATCCGTAACGTTCCTTAAATACGCTGATCATATCGTCGGTCCAGTTCTGTCCTCCGGTTTCATAGCTATCCTGGACAACAACCTTAAATGTTTTACGGTCTGCCTCCGGAATGCGTTTCAGTATATCACCGATAAAGGCATCAAAATGGAAAGCGACATGTTTCTTGCTCATTTTATCGATCTCAGGTCCTGTAGCTTCAGGAGCAGCCGGCGAGTTGGTTACACCTGTCGGCAACATCGCCATCCGGCGGATCACCCACTTACCTTCGGGCACTTCCCAATCCAACACACCGTTCTTTGAAAATTCAGTCACGTTCTTTATCGCATCCGGCGAAACCATCAAAGAGGTATCACTAACGGCAGGCTGTTTTTCCCAGAGATAGTCATCCCACATAGGGAGCGGGGTCTGGAACATCTTAGCCAGCGATTTCTCCGGGTAGCGTTCCATCATGGGAGAAGATGTAAGAGTTACATTTCCGGCAGCCTCTCCTTCTTCAGACATTTCCAGGCGGAACTGTGAAGCGGAAGTCTCCGGAAGGGAAATAACGACCGGCGCATAAGGGACAAAGCCTACATTCAGTGCCGGGTTACTACGGTCGATCACGAATTGTCTCAGCAATTCTTCTTTTCCTCCTTTTTTCACCCACAGCTTGGCGGTCGTTTTAAAAGGTGTATTTACCCGGTAAATCAGTGTGCGGACAGTTGCTTCCTTATCAAAGACCAGAACGGAAGAGGACGATTGCCCTGACTTCTTATTTATCGCCCAGCTTTTTTCCGCCACCGGTTTATCAGATGCCGGATAGGCAATAACGCAGACGTCCTGTTCATCTTTTCCAACGGAAGGCAGCGTCAGTTGCATACGTCCCGGTCCGGCGACAATCGTATCTGAAGAGGCCAGATAACGCATAGCCTGTGAACTTTTCACCCACGGACCGCCGGACTGGCTCCATCCCGGACTGTTGAATATTCCGATTTCTATATTCAGTTCCGTGGCTTTCTTCAAAGCGGCATGCAGCACTTCCCACCATTCGGAACTCAGCAGTTTATTATCGCCGTAAGGGATGCCATCGATACCGATATTCCCGATAAACGCACGATTAATACCAGCCACTTTCATGGCTTCCAGGTCACGTACCACCCCTTCTTTCGATATATTATCAGAAATCCAGTACCAATAAACACCAGTCTGTACACTATCGGGTATTGAACGGAAGCCTTGCTCGATACTGGCAAAGGATGGATGATTTGCAGACGTCTCTGTCTTATTACATGACAAAAGACCTAAACAAACAAGAATACATAAAGAGAATAAGTGTGTTATTTTCGCCATAATACATGAATTAAGCAATTACATTGATCTTATATGCAAGCAAAAATACTGTTTATATTCTCCTCTATTACTTATAATAATGACAATATACTTCTCAATTCTGATAAATTCCGAACCATCCCTTACCTCAATTTCAATACTCCTAAAGAAGACGGTATATGGAAGTCCGGATTGGCGGCATCGGGGATGATCCAGGACGACCAGATCACCTGTTCCTCTTGCGGCCCGTAATAATCGGCACGGTATACACCGAAACGTATCTCGCCGTCCGGTGAGATCACGCCCATTTCTTCCAGGCTCTTCAAGGGGATGGAGCCTTCCACGATATAGGTGTCTTTGCCGGTATGTGTTCCCAGTTTCAGCCCTTTAAAGTTCCAGTCGAAATCGAACTGGCGACGGAAATCGACTTTACCAACGGCGCGCTGATAACCGGGGTAACGGAAACAGACTGGCCGGAAGCCTGGTTGGCAAGAACCATTATCTTCAAATCGTAGTCATTGATCGTTAAAGACAAGGACGTTTGTGTATGTGTCGGATCGCTTGCCTCTATACGGAGTTTCCCGTTTCCCGGAGAAAGCATATAGATACCCGGTGTCTGTACCGCCAGTGTTATATCATCCGACAGGCGGATGGTTCCCTTCTGATATGCAGTGACATAGAAACGGTTGCCGGCTGCTACGGCCTGCATGGCCTCGTCATTGCGAAGCACCCGGATACCATCCGTCCGGAAAGTGGCTGTACGGTCTGCCGAAGAGGCCGGCAGTATCAGGTATTGGTAAGTGGCGGGAACCTCTTTCGGATGGCGGATATATAAAGAGATCACCTCTCCTTCCACCGTTTGCGGTATATATGAACCCATAAAGTCGGACCAGCGGCCGGAACGTTTTTCTGAGATCGCCACACAGTTTTCTGGTTGCATCAGGATATAACCGGTACTGTCATGATAGAAACGCGGAGCCTTCCCGGTAATCGTAACGGTTCCGTTGACAGGATTCCAACAGTTATTTTCCCAATAAGCCAGTTCCCCCTGTTTCATACGCTGGTCAATCGATGTCGCCAGGTTCAGCGTACTGTCGGTCTGAATTCCTGCCCCGAGGCATAACACAAAATCGTCCGTGATAACCCACGACTTGCAGGCATGTGCTCCGTCACGGTTCAGGATCATAGCGGTCATACCTGTACTGCCATCCGTTACACCACCGACAAAAGTCGTTTCATTACGGACATGCGCCCCGTAAGTACGGGGAGAAGGGATAGGCGCATCGCTTTCATACGAAGTAATACCCGGGACCTTGCGCCAGTCCCAGAACGGGAACACATTCAGATATTCATCGCCGTTACGGTATATATAAGTAGCGCCGTCACCCATATAAAAGCCTTTCAGGTTATCTTCATTTACTAACTCAGTACCGATCACCCGCTTGGAAGCCATCTTGACAGAGGCCATCCACCCCGGTGCGCGATGGATAGTCTGGTCTGAATCCCAGAAATGTTTCTGTCCGGAAAAGGCTGTCCTCTGCGCAGGTTGGGGAGGGAAATTGTCATTCAGAAAATCATCCATCTTCTGCACATCGGCCGGTGTGCTGCCCTTCTTCAGTGAGCTGGCGGCATATCCTATCGCCAACGCTTTATGAATAGGGGCATTATGAAACAATTGCCGGTCGAGGGCATTCACATCCATATAGCCACGCCAGATAATCCAGCGATAGCCTTCCGTTAATAAATTATTCAGGATAGATTGCTGTTCGGCATTCAAAGCAAAGGAAGTTCCAGCAAACAATCCCGAATAGAAACTCATCTCACCGAGATAAGCCAGCCCGTAGTTGCCGAACTGCTGTTGCGGCCCGTGCTGGTGGAAGCTCCAGTCGCTTTTAATACCTTCCTCACGCCCGGTGGTTATTTCAGAGATGATTGTATCGCGGGCAGCCTTTACCAAGGCATAATCGTCTGTCAGCAAGCCTTTGACAAGTACGTTTCCTGCCAGCCAGACTTTATTCTGCCCCGTCATGCCGAAACGGGCGTTATCCATTACTTTCACAGCTTCTTTGAGTTCGTCGGGTGTCATCTGCATACGGAGCAGCAGGAAAGCCGGCCCGAACGTTTTCGGGATACCGATCTCGTTATACCACCAGTTCATGCAAACAGGTTTCGTGCGGAACCAATAACCGAGCGCCTGATGAATAACCGTAGAGAAGCGGGGCGACCAGGTACACGAAGGCCCTTCGGCATGATAGAGTTTTGCCAACTCCAGTATACGGTCGGCATGCTTCTTGGCATCCCATCCGGAGCGTTTGGTATCTGTATAGTTGATATCCGGCCAGGAACCGTCTTCACTTATACTCTCCATATATCCTTTGATCTTCTCCATATTGAAAGGATACCGTTGATGCAGTTCCACAACGACCTGGTCAGACATTTCCGTCTCAGGCGGGATACCGGACAATATACGGTTGAGTAAATCCGATTCATCATTGGAACTGATCAAGGTCCCGATATAGTTCTGACGGATCTGCTCCAGTTCGTCCTGCCGTGTTTGCGAGAACACACGCACGGGTAAAAACAAGAATGCGGCTAACAAGAATGTGTTTGTAAGAAGCTTCATGATATTGAATTTAGTACTGAAAGCAACAAATTTACCATAATTAATCCTGACAAGTATAATAATGGCGAAAAAAAATTGTAACGAATCCGTCTTCTATTACCAGTGACCTAATTCAATACACCCGGGAGATTGCTTTGTTTATGCGGTAGAGATTGCGATCAGGCAGGCAACAAAAAAACAGGCATGTAACCGGAATTACATGCCCTATAAATAAAACTACCTTTAATGTCCTGATAAATAAGAAGCGGATAACACCAACTATCCCCTTTATTTCTTCTGCGGATACTTGCGGAACAAACTCCACCACTTCAGTTTAAGCACGCCGAACAACGCTTCCCCGAATATGGAAGAGTTCATCTTGGATGTTCCCAATACGCGGTTAATAAAGATAATAGGCACTTCCACCAGTTTGAAACCACATTTATACGCCGTAAACTTCATCTCTATCTGGAAAGCATATCCCTTGAAATGAATATGATCGAGATCGATCGCCTCAAGCACCTCGCGACGGTAGCATTTGAAACCGGCAGTCGTATCCTGTACTTTCATCCCGGTAACGAAACGGACATAGACAGATGCGTAATATGACATCAATACACGTCCCAGCGGCCAGTTCACCACATTCACGCCATTGCTGTAACGCGAACCGATAGCCACATCTCCCCCCTGCTCCGTGCAGGCGGCATATAACTTCGGAAGATCATTCGGATTATGACTGAAATCGGCATCCATTTCGAAGACAAAGTCGTACTTATGTTCGATCGCCCATTTGAAACCGCAAATGTAGGCAGTTCCCAACCCTAACTTGCCTTTCCTTTCTACCATGAAAAGACGTTCAGGAAATTCACTCTGTAATCGCTTTACAATATCCGCTGTTCCATCAGGCGAGCCATCATCTATAATCAAAATATGAAACTCCTTTTCCAACCCAAATACCGCACGGATAATATTCTCAATATTCTCTTTCTCGTTGTAGGTCGGAATAATAACAATACTGTCTGACATATACTTCTTTTATTAATTGACAGTTGACAAGTAACAGTTGACAGATTTACTGCAACTATCCCGCAGAACTGTCGGCAATCGGTTATCAACCCGAATGCGAAGGTACATATTTTAGTTGATTTAAACTTATTACTCTATATTATTTTGAACAAAAAAGCTACCTTTGCCAAACATTTCAGTAACATTTGTTGCTGTCATTTGTTACTTGTCAACAGACAACAATTTTAATGGAGGTACAAGAATTACTTAAAATATTCGCCGCCCACCCGCAAGTTTCCGCATTGGATACCCTTTTGAACGGTAATACGTCAAATAACATTTTCCTGAAAGGGTTGAACGGTTCGGGCGCAGCAATGACAATCGCTTCTCTTTTTTTAAAAAGAAGGGGCAACTATGTGTGCATACTCAACGACCAGGAAGAAGCCGGCTACTTCTATCACGACCTGATGCAGCTGACCGGAAGCAATGAGATTTACTTTTTCCCGTCCGCTTACCGCCGGGCCATCAAATACGGACATATCGACCCCGCAAATGAAATACTGCGGACCGAAGTGCTCAGTGTCCTCCAGGACCCCGAAGCACCCTTCGTGATCGTTTCCTATCCTGATGCACTGGCTGAAAAGGTCATATCGCGCGACGACCTGAAAAAGAACACTCTGAAGATCAGTGTCGGCGAGAAGCTGGATAATATGTTCGTGTCCGACGTGCTCGACGAATATGGATTCGAACAGGTGGACTATGTCTACGAACCGGGGCAATATGCCCTGCGCGGCAGTATCCTGGACGTATTCTCTTTCTCCTACGAATTTCCCTACCGTATCGACTTCTTCGGAAAGGAAGTGGAGACAATCCGTACGTTCAATGTGGAAACCCAGCTTTCCAAAGAGAAAATGGACAGTATCTATATCGTGCCGGAAATGAATAAAAGCGACCGTACCAACACCCTGCTGCTGGATTCACTGCCTGCACAAACAATCCTGGCGGCCAGAGACCTGGCATGGACGAAGGAACGTATCGGCAGCTTGTGGAATGAAGAGCCGGTTGTCGGTGACGAAGAATCGTTTGCCGACATCAGCCGAATGCGTGCCAGACTGGTGACTGGAGAAGATTTCCTCCGGGCAGCCCTCAACTTCCGCCGGATACATTTCGGTACACGCCCGGCAGGAGTAGCGGATGCCACCCTTACATTCAGTACACAGGCACAGCCTATTTACCATAAGAATTTCGATATGGTGAGCGACTCTTTCCGTAACTATCTGGAGAGTGGCTATACATTATATATATTGAGTGACGTCGAAAAACAGGCAACCCGTATCCGGGCGATCTTCGAGGACCGGGGAGAAAATATTCCTTTCACTTCGGTCAACAAGACCATACATGAAGGATTTACCGATGACGCGCTGCGTATCTGTCTCTTTACGGATCATCAGCTGTTCGACCGTTTCCACAAGTTCAACCTGAAAAGCGAAAAGGCCCGCAGCGGAAAACTCACGTTGTCACTGAAAGAACTGAACCAGTTCACGACCGGCGACTATATCGTGCATATCGACCATGGCGTCGGGCAGTTCGGCGGCCTGGTACGCACCGAAGTAAACGGCAAGATACAGGAAGCTATCAAACTGATCTACCAAAACAACGACATCATCTTCGTCAGCATACATTCCCTGCATAAGCTATCCAAATATAAAGGAAAAGACAGCGGCGAACCGCCCAAGCTGAACAAGCTGGGAACCGGTGCATGGGAGAAGATGAAGGAAAAGACAAAGAAGAAGGTCAAGGACATTGCCCGCGACCTGATCCTTCTTTACTCCCAACGCAAACAGGAGACAGGTTTCTCCTACTCGCCGGATAGCTTCATGCAGCACGAACTGGAAGCAAGCTTCATTTATGAAGACACACCCGACCAGATGAAAGCGACAAGCGAAGTAAAAGAAGACATGGAAAGTTTACGTCCGATGGATCGCCTGATCTGTGGTGACGTAGGTTTCGGCAAGACGGAGGTAGCGATCCGTGCTGCCTTCAAGGCTGTTTCCGATAACAAGCAGGTAGCCGTACTGGTTCCTACAACAGTTCTTGCTTTCCAACATTTCCAGACTTTTTCGGAGCGTCTGAAAGATTTCCCCTGCCGGATCGATTATATCAGCCGGGCAAGGACTACGGCACAGATCAAAAGGACGTTGATGGATGTCGCCGACGGTCAGGTGAACATCCTGATCGGTACGCATCGTATTGTCAGCAAAGATGTCAAGTTCAAAGACCTGGGATTGCTTATCATCGATGAAGAGCAAAAGTTCGGCGTATCCGTTAAGGAAAAACTTCGTCAGATGAAAGTGAATGTGGATACGCTGACAATGACAGCGACACCGATCCCCCGAACTTTGCAGTTCTCGTTGATGGGTGCCCGCGACCTGAGCAGCATCACCACTCCCCCGCCCAACCGGTATCCGGTACAGACGGAAGTGGAGCGTTTCAACCCCGATATTATCCGTGAAGCGATTAATTTCGAGATGAGCCGTAACGGACAGGTTTTCTTCATCAATAACCGTGTTCAGAACATCTACGAAATAGAACATCTGGTACGCAGGGAAGTGCCAGACGCCCGCATAGCCGTAGGACACGGCCAGATGGAACCGGACAAACTGGAGAAGATCATTCTCGACTTCGTAAACTATGAATATGATGTACTGATCGCCACCAGCATTGTGGAAAGCGGTATCGATGTACCGAATGCCAATACCATCATCATCAATAACGCACAACAATTCGGTCTGTCCGACCTGCACCAGTTGCGCGGACGTGTAGGACGAAGCAACCGCAAGGCCTTCTGTTATCTACTCTCGCCGCCCCTCTCCTCACTTACGCAGGAGGCACGCCGCCGTTTGCAAGCGATCGAAAACTTCTCCGAACTGGGAAGTGGAATTCATATCGCCATGCAAGACTTGGATATCCGTGGCGCCGGTAACATGTTGGGTGCCGAGCAAAGTGGTTTCATCGCCGACCTCGGCTACGAAACCTATCAGAAAATCCTGGAAGAAGCTGTCGATGAACTGAAAAGCGATGAGTTTGCCGACCTGTATGCCGATTCCGATGACGGCAAACGAGATTCCGGCAGCGAATACGTTCGCGAAACGTATATCGAAAGCGACCTCGAACTGATGTTCCCGCCAACCTATATTCCCAACGATTCGGAACGTGTTTCTCTCTACCGTGAACTGGATAAGATGGAAGAAGAACGCGATATTCTGGCCTTCACGGAACGTCTGAAAGATCGCTTCGGCAAAATTCCGAAGGAAGGAAAAGAACTGATCCGTATCGTTCGCCTCCGCCGTATGGCCAAGAAGCTGGGAATGGAAAAAGTGGTATTAAAGAAGGGGCAGATGAACATCATCCTCATATCCAACTCCGAAAGCACGTACTATCAGAGCAAGGCTTTCGACAAATTGCTGGCCTTTATACAAAAACATCCCCGCGAATGTAATCTCCGGGACCAGAACGGTAAGCGCAGTATCGTAATAAAAAATGTCCGTACAGTAGAAACCGCCTGCGCATTAGTAGAAGAAATAGAAAAATCATAAAATGAAGATGTCATGAAAAGAACATTGGTAGACCTTTTTGAAAACTCGGTGAAACAATATCCCGATAACCCGTTCTTATGGGAAAAGACAACAAACAAATTTGAGCCTACCACCTACACACAGGTTAGGGAACAGGTTTACACGCTGGGCGCCGGACTGGTTGCCCTGGGAGTAATGAAAGGCGACAACATGGCCCTGCTCAGCGAAGGCCGCAACGCCTGGATCATCGGCGAACTGGCGATGTTCTACGCCGGAGCCACCAACGTCCCCCTCTCTATCAAACTGGAAGAGGCAAACGACCTGTTGTTCCGTCTGACACATGCCGATGTAAAATATATTATGGTATCTGGCAACCAGTTGAAGAAAATACGTTCTATCGTCGATAAACTGCCGTTGCTTCAACAAATCATCATCTTCGACGACCAAAAGGAATATCAGGAAAAAGAAATTCCCCTCTCTAAAGTAATAGAAATGGGAAAAGAATATCTCAGTGCGCACCCGTTGGAAGAGTTTCTGACAATCGGACAATCGCTTACCAACGATGATTATGCCACAATCACTTACACCTCCGGAACAACCGCCGACCCGAAAGGCGTTATCCTCACTCATCGCAATTACACGGCTAACGTGGAGCAATCACTTACTTGCGTAGATATCGACGATACCTGGCGCACACTGGTTATCCTTCCGCTCGACCATTGCTTTGCCCACGTGGTAGGTTTCTATATATTTATGTATAAAGGAGCTTCGGTAGCTACCGTACAGGTGGGAAGAACCGGTATGGAGACGTTAAAGAATATCCCTGTAAACATCAAGGAATTTAAGCCGTATTTAATATTGAGTGTCCCGGCCCTTGCCAAGAACTTCAAAAAGAATATCGAACAAGGCATCCGGACGCAGGGTAACATGGTCAACCGTCTGTTCCACATGGGGCTGAACGTAGCATATACCTATAACGGGGATGGCGGCGATGACAAAGGTCGTGGCTGGCGGTTCCTGCTAAAACCGGTTGTAAGCCTGTTCGATAGTATCATCTTTTCTAAGGTCCGTGAGAACTTTGGCGGCGAACTGAAGTTCTTCATCGGCGGCGGTGCCCTGCTGGATAAGGATTTACAAAAGTTCTATTATGCCATCGGCCTGCCGATGTACCAGGGGTACGGGCTTAGCGAAGCAACTCCTGTCATCTCGACCAACGGCCCGCGCCACCACAGGTTTGGAAGCAGCGGTGTACTGGTTCAACCGCTTGACCTGAAAATATGTGACCAGGAAGGCAAAGAACTTCCCCTCGGAGAAAAAGGCGAAATTGTTATCCGCGGAGAAAATGTTATGGCAGGATACTGGAAAAATCCGGCTTCTACAACCGAAACCATTAAAGACGGTTGGCTTTACACCGGGGATATGGGATATATGGGTAAAGATGGCTTATTATATGTATTAGGCCGTTTCAAAAGCCTGCTGATCGGTAGCGATGGCGAAAAATACAGTCCGGAAGGTATCGAAGAAGCATTGGTTGAACATTCTTCCTGCATCGACCAACTGTTGCTTTACAACAACCAGAATCCTTATACGGTTGCTTTGGTTGTACCGAACAAAGACCATCTGAAAAGACATCTCTCCCACCTGCAACTCGATCTGAATACGGAAAAAGGAAAAGAAGAAGCCATCCGTATCATCCAAAAACAGATCGACCGTTTCCGTAAAGGGGGTGACTTGTCATCTATGTTCCCTGATCGCTGGCTACCCACCACATTTGCCGTCTTGCCCGAACCCTTCACCGAACAAAACGGCATGGTTAACAGTACAATGAAGATTGTCCGTGGAAAAGTAGAAAAAGCCTATGCTTCCCGCATCGATCATTTATATACACCGGAAGGGAAGAATCCGGTAAATAGGGAGAATATAAAGTCGTTGTAAACGGTTCCTGCATCCTCCTTGATTAAATATTATTAATAAGACTGACTCAGCTCCTACCGGGAAAAAGCTTACCTTTGCCAACTGCATTATCCGAGAAGGAATAACGTTAGTTTCATGGTAAAAAGAATTCACTTAATAGTACTGTTGGTTCTGTTGCAGGCAGCGACCGGTATTTCCGTTTTATATGCACAAAGCATGACCTCTGCATCCGGTATCGTAAAGGATTCAATAACCGGAGAACCTTTGGCTTTTGTTTCCGTCTATTTTGACGGTTCAACCATTGGGGCAATGACCGACGACAACGGGGCTTTCGCCTTACAGAACGATAAAGGTTATAACAAGCTGGCTGTCGCATCATTAGGATACGACACTAAAATATTGGACCTGAAAACCGGACAGAAGAACGACGGGCTTACCATTGACCTCCGCCCTACCGCCTTCGAAATATCCGAAGTCATCGTCAAACCCAAAAGAGAAAAATATTCCCGTAAAGACAATCCGGCCGTCGAACTGATTAAGAAAGTAATCGAACATAAGAACGATAACCGCATCGAAGCCAAGGACGAATATCAAACCGAGGTATACGAAAAATTATCTCTCTCCCTGGACGACTTCAACCCGGATTTCGAGAAAAACAAATTCATGAAGAAATTCAAATTCATCAAGAACTATCTGGACAGTTCCGAATTTAACGGCAAACCTATCCTGACCCTTTCCGTTCGTGAAACAATTGCAGATAGATACTACCGGAAACATCCGAAAACAGAAAAAACGATTGTCAAAGGTAAACGTATGCAAGGCGTCGACCAGACTCTAGATGACGGCGGGGGCATCACCTCCAACCTGGAAGAGATATTTCAGGGCATCAACATCTTCGATAATAATATCAATATCCTATTGAACCGTTTCGTCAGCCCCTTGTCCTCCACCCTGGCTACCAGCTATTATAAATACTATATCATGGATACCCTCGATATAGGAGGCGATAAATGTGTCGACCTGGCTTTCGTCCCGGTCAACAGCCAGAGTTACGGTTTTACCGGAAGGTTATACATCACTCTTGACGGTAATTATGCTTTAAAAAAATTCCTGCTGAACACCCCCGCCAATATCAACCTGAACTGGGTGGACAAACTCCGCATCGAACAGGAATTCGAACGGATGCCGGACAGCACCTGGGTGGTAAAGAACGAAAACACCTATGTCAATTTCTACCTGGTAAAAGGTGCCCAGCAGCTCTATGCGCACCAACTCAGGAATTACGACAAATACAATTTCAACATAGAACAGGCGAAAGCAGACTCCGTATTCAACCTGTTGGGTTCACTCCATACATTACCTGTGGCAATCGAACAGCCTGATACCTTCTGGATAAACAACCGGCATGTGCCTCTGAAAGAAAAAGAAAATGCCTTGAACGACCTGCTGGCCCAACTCCGGAAAGTCCCGGCATTCAATGTAATTATCAAAACAGCAGAAATACTTATATCCGGATATATCCCGACAGCCGGCGATAAGAAATCCACCAAATTTGACTTCGGTCCGATGAACACGACAATCAGCGGTAACAGTCTGGAAGGTGTCCGTTTACGTATCGGAGGTATGACGACAGCCAACTTGAATCCTTACTGGTTCGCCAGCGGATATCTCGCCTACGGAACGAACGACCGTAAACTGAAATACAACGTAAAACTGACACATAGCTTCAATAAAAAACTATACCACGAAGGAGAAAGTCCGGTCAATAATTTATCCTTTATCCAGGAATATGACGTATATACCCCCGGACAGGATTTCCTTTTCACCAGCAAGGATAACATCTTTGTTGCCTGGAAAGTAGGCGAACCTGTAACTAAAATGCAGTATATCCGCAAATCCATGTTCCAGTACGAAAAAGAATGGCTGAACGGCCTTACGTGGAGGTCATGGGTATATAACCAGAATAACCAGGCTGCCGGAACGCTCAAATATATCGAGAAAGAAGCAGACGGCACATTGATTCAAAAAAAGGATATTACAACCTCTGAAATCGGAACACAACTCCGTTTCGCTCCCGGTGAACGCTCTTACGACGGACGCTCCGGAAAAGAATCGGTCTTCAACCTGTCGAAGGATGCTCCTATCTTCAAACTGTCACATCAGTTGGGTATCAAAGGGGTACTGGGTGGAGAATATAACTACAATCATACGGAAGTCAGTGCGGAAAAACGTATCTGGTTATCCTCGTTCGGGCATATCGATACGCAGTTGAAAGCCGGAAAGGTATGGAACAAAGTACCTTTCCCGCTGCTGATCCTGCCGAATACCAACCAGTCAATTACTATCCAGCCGGAAGCATTCCACATGATGAATGCCCTGGAGTTTGTAACAGACCAATACGTTTCATTCAACGCCACCTATTATCTGAAAGGCTGGATATTGAATCGTATCCCAGGTATCAAATGGCTAAGGTTACGCGAAGTAATCTCTTTCAACGGTATCTACGGAGGATTGACGGATAAAAACAATCCGGCCTTGACACCGAATCTGTTCCTCCTGCCCGACAGCACACGTCCTTTGGGCAAAACACCGTATATGGAAGCAAGCGTCGGCCTGGAAAACATCTTCAAGATTCTTCGTATAGATTATTACCGCCGGCTCACCTATCTGGATGAACCGAATATTAAGAAAGGAGGGGTGCGTATTGCGTTGCGATTCTCCTTCTAACTCTCCTTTAAATCATGCGCCTAATGCCTGGGCACTCATACCTTTACTGGTATTCCTGCTCACCTATCTAGTCGTATCGATATTGGCAGGCGATTTTTATAAGATGCCTATCACCGTAGCGTTTGTTATATCATCTGTCGTTGCTATCGCCATATCCAAGGGAGGGAAATTATCCAACCGTATCGAACAGTTCTGCCGCGGAGCTGCCAACAGCAATATCATGCTGATGGTACTGATCTTTATTCTCGCCGGGGCGTTTGCCCAGACAGCCAAAGCGATGGGGGCCGTAGATGCGACCGTCAATCTGGCAATGTCGATCCTGCCCGGAAACCTGTTGGCTGCCGGTATATTCCTGGCTGCCTGCTTTATATCTATTTCTGTCGGGACCTCCGTAGGTACAATCGTAGCCCTCGCCCCTGTAGCAGTAGGTATTGCCGATAAGACGGGAATGCCCGATGCCCTGATGCTCGGAGTGGTTGTAAGCGGGGCCATGTTCGGCGACAATCTGTCTTTTATATCCGACACCACGATCGTTGCCACCCGAACACAGGGATGTAACATGAATGATAAGTTTAAAGTGAACATCCGTATCGCTCTCCCCATCGCTATTATTACAGGTATTATATATGTATTGGTTGGAAGCGGTATCGACAGCAATTATACAGCCGGAGCGATCGAATGGACAAAGGTGGTTCCTTATCTGGTAATCCTTGTCACCGCCATTTGCGGAGTCAATGTAATGCTGGTCTTATTTATCGGTATCCTGCTCTCCGGCATTATCGGATTACTGACGGGAGGTTTCGACATATGGGGCTGGACAGCTTCAATGGGACTCGGTATAACCAATATGGGTGAACTGATTATCGTCACTTTACTGGCAGGAGGCATGTTGGAAATGATTCGTTACAATGGAGGTATCGACTGGATCATCCTCAAACTGACTTCCCGTATCCATTCCTCCAAAGGAGCGGAAATGAGTATCGCCGCATTGGTCAGCTTTGCCAATCTCTGTACGGCAAACAATACGATTGCCCTGATCATGGCGGGACCGATCGCAAAAGATATTGCAGACCGTTTCAAAGTCGATCCGCGCCGCAGCGCAAGTATTCTGGATATTTTCTCTTGTTTCATTCAGGGAATCATCCCCTACGGGGCACAGTTGCTAATGGCTTCAGGATTAGGCCAGGTCTCCCCTCTCGAGATTATGCAGTACCTATACTATCCTTATTTATTGGGATTCGGCGCTTTACTGGCAATCTTCTCAGGATACCCGAAAAAATACAGTAACATGGTTTCTACGAAATAGCAAATCCAGACACATATAAACAAAAAAAGGCTATCCATCACGGACAGCCAATCTTCATTGTTAACCTTAAATCTAATACCATGAAAAACACAGTGCAAATATAGGGGTTTTATGTTATTCAGCATAATATTTGCAAGAAAAATGCGTCGCATTAACATTGTTTAGCTAAAACATGCTCTAAAACATATAAAATGAAGCATCCTTTACAGGAAACTTTATTACCCACCCCACTTAAAAATAAAGGGGACACCCTAGACCGGATATCCCCTCCCATCAACAAACCTCTTATATTTGTCATTTACCGAAACGTTCTTTCAGTTTTGCGATCATGTCTTTAGTCATTGTATCCAGATCGTAAGTCGGCTTCCAATCCCATTCTTCACGGGCACAAGTATCATCCAATGAATTGGGCCATGAATCAGCGATCGCCTGACGCAACGGATCAACCTTGTATTCCATCTGGAAGTCAGGAATATATTTACGGATATTGTTTGCTATAATTTCCGGATCGAAACTCATAGAAGCAATATTGAATGAGTTGCGGTGTTGCAGACGCGTAGGATCAGCTTCCATAATCTGGATAGCAGCATGCAATGCATCCGGCATATACATCATATCCATAAATGTACCGGCAGCGATCGGACATTCAAACTTCTCACCCTTTACGGCTGAATAATAAATATCCACTGCATAGTCAGTTGTACCACCACCCGGAGGAGTTACATAAGAAATCAATCCCGGGAAGCGAACCGAACGTGTATCCACACCGAAACGGATGTTATAATAGTCGCTCAACAACTCGCCGGAAACTTTAGTCACACCATACATCGTACGCGGGTTACGGATTGTATCCTGCGGAGTCTTGTCTTTCGGAGTGTTGTTACCGAATACACCGATAGAACTCGGAGTAAATACGGCACATTTCATTTCACGTGCTACTTCCAGTACGTTGAATAATCCACCCATACCGATCTTCCAGGCTAACTGAGGCTTTGCTTCAGCTACGGCAGACAATAATGCAGCCAGATTATAGATTGTGTCAATCTTATATTTAGACACTGTCTCGGCGATCTGCTGTTCATTTGTTATATCAACAAGTGCAGAAGGTCCTGATTCCAATAGTTCACCTTTGGGTTCTGCTCCGGATATATAACCTGCTACGATGTCGCCATCGTAACGTTTTCTCAACTCCATGGTTAACTCTGAGCCGATCTGACCGGTAGAACCGATAATTAATACATTCTTCATTGCGTTTTTATTGTTCTTTTAAGTTTTTTCTGCGGCAAAGGTATAGAGAATAAAATTGTTCCCGCACGATTTTCTTGTGTTTTTTCATGCTAATATTCAAAAAAAAATATGACCTTTGCTTCACCAGTTGAGAGTTGACTATTAACTGTTGACAGCCCTTTGTAACAAAAACGAACTAACTGTTACTTTTCAACTATCAATTGTTAACTAAATAGTCTACTTGATTCAAAAATACTAACAAAAAACAAAGTTATGTACGGTAAACTGAAAGATTTCCTTACACAGGAACTGGCTAACATTAAAGCAGCCGGATTGTACAAAAACGAGCGTATTATCACTACGCCACAAAGAGCCGACATTAAAGTAAATGCCGGAAGTAATGTTTTAAACTTCTGTGCCAACAATTACCTTGGTCTGTCAGACAACCAACGTCTGATTAAAGCAGCTAAAGATGCCATGGATTCTCACGGATACGGTATGTCATCCGTTCGTTTCATCTGCGGAACACAGGATTTGCACAAAGAATTGGAAGCCGCTATTTCCGATTATTTCAAAACAGAAGATACGATTCTGTATGCCGCCTGTTTCGATGCAAACGGTGGTTTGTTCGAACCGTTGTTCGGCGAAGAAGATGCCATCATCTCCGATGCGTTGAACCACGCCTCCATCATTGACGGTGTACGTTTGTGTAAAGCAAAACGTTATCGCTACGCCAACGCAGATATGGCTGACCTGGAACGTTGCTTGCAGGAAGCTCAGGCACAGCGTCATCGCATCATCGCCACAGACGGTGTCTTCTCTATGGACGGTAACGTTGCCCCGATGGACAAGATCTGCGAACTGGCAGAAAAATATGATGCACTGGTCATGGTCGACGAATCTCACTCAGCCGGTGTAGCCGGTCCGACAGGTCACGGTGTGGCAGAACAATATAATGTATATGGAAAAATAGATATTTTCACAGGTACATTAGGTAAAGCATTCGGTGGCGCTATGGGTGGTTTCACTACAGGTAAAAAAGAAATTATCGACATGCTCCGCCAGCGTTCACGTCCTTATTTGTTCTCTAACTCAGTAGCACCAGCTATCGTCGGAGCTAGTCTGGAAATGTTCAAGATTCTGGAAGAAAGCGACGCACTGCATACTAAGCTGATGAACAACGTTTCTTACTTCCGCGATAAGATGCTGGCTGCCGGTTTCGATATCAAACCGACACAGTCTGCAATCTGCGCCGTGATGTTGTATGATGCCAAGTTGTCTCAGGACTTTGCTGCAAAAATGCAGGAAGAAGGCATTTATGTAACAGGATTCTACTATCCGGTAGTTCCGAAAGACCAGGCCCGTATCCGCGTTCAGTTGTCTGCCGGCCACGAAAAAGAACATCTGGATAAAGCCATTGCAGCATTTATCAAAGTTGGTAAAGAGCTGAATGTCATCAAATAAGCATTCTTCTATTTTATAGAAGTCTATAACAGCGGAAAGCATATCTCGTTTTCCGCTGTTTTTAACAACAGCTAGTCAAAACATTTAAAATCAAACCACAATGAAGTCATTACCACTAATATGCCTTATTTTTTGCTGTTGTTTCAACCTGGAAGCACAGGAAACAACACCCTCTAATAAAGAGTATCTGTTCGATTCATTTACAGACGGTAAAGCGTTATTAAAAAACAAACGTTTCAATCAAACAAAATTCAATTATAATTGTGTCTACCAGGAACTCCATTTCCTGAACAACGGAGAAGACATGACGATGGATAATAACAGCAACATAGACACCATTTACATCGACAACCGCAAATTCATTCCGCATTTAAACCGTTTCCTGGAATATATCCCAGTCAATAATACCGTTCTGCTGGTCGACTATAAAACCAAAGCAGTTCCTTTCGCGAAAAAAGGAGCATTCGGTATTGCGACACAAGGCTCGGTCCAGGCCATCGATGCCAACCAGACCCGGCAACAGAAGATGGGCAGCACCGACAATTACGTCTATAAATATAATCCGGAAAACACCTATTATCTTTTACAGAATCAAAAGAGGAAGAAATTCACAAATGCAAAATCATTCCTGAAACTCTTCCCCAAAGAACAGTCCGAATCAATTTCATCTTTCATAAAAGACCAGAAAATCAGCCTGAACCAAGTAAATGATATCGTAAAACTGCTTGAGTTTGCCACTCAAGCACAATAAAAAAAGAAGCGAAACATCCCGATGTTGCCGCTTCTTTTCTTCCTAAAACAATCTATTAACCTATAAATATGCCTATCAGTAATTATTATCTTCCTCGCCATCGATAAGGTTGTTCAACTCAAACTCCAGACTGACTATATCTTTCCTCCACGAATCTAAAATATGGGAAGGAATATCTTTCGGAGCATTATCTATCTTCGACTGGATATTCGAAACCTCCAGTTCCAATCTTTCTCGTCTGTTCATATCTCTTATAAATTATCACCTGTTTAACAATCTCTCAACTATTAAACAACAGTCCCGGCCAATATGTTCAGAAAGATTTTCTATCTTTGTATTCCTAAAACAATCGACAATAGAATATTTATGCAACTTAGTAATTATCACAGTCATTGTACATTCTGTGACGGGCGCAGTACGCCTGAAGACTTTGTAAAGTTCGCTATATCCCATGGCTTCCGGGCGTATGGATTTTCATCACACTCCCCCCTGCCCTTCGAGACCTTCTGGAACATGTCGAAAGACGACATGCCCGAATACCTGGCTGAAATAGACCGGCTGAAAAAGAAATACAGCGACCGGTTAGAAATATATACAGCCCTGGAAATTGATTATCTGGATGAAACCTACAACCCATCCGTCCCCTATTTCCAGAAACTTCCGCTGGATTACCGCATCGGCTCCATCCATTTCCTTCCTATCTCGGAACATCTGAGTGAAGAGAATATGGTCTGTATCGACGGTTCCTTCGCTGATTATAAAGCATCGGTGGAACGTTATTTTGAAGGAGATATCCGCAAGTTGGTAACCCGTTATTATGATTCGACACTGAAAATGATAGAAGCCGGAGGTATCGATATTGTCGGCCATATGGATAAAATATATATGAACGGGCACAAATGCGAAGGTTTCTCTTTTGACGCAACCTGGTATCAGGAACCGTTCATAGCGACCCTCGACCTGATAGCCGAAAAAGGATTGATGGTTGAAATAAACACCAAAAATCTGGAAAAGAAGCAACAGCTATTTCCCCGGAAAGAGTATCTCGGATTACTGAAAGAGATGAACATCCCCGTGATGGTTAATTCCGACTGCCATTATCCTTATCTGGTAAACGACGGACGGGAAAAGGCATTCAAATTGCTGAAAGAGATCGGGTTTAAATCTACCCGTGAATTGGTGAAAGGGGAATGGCAGGATGTCGCCATTGACTAATAGGAAAGTATTATTGGAAATTTACCTCAAACTCCAGGGGAAAGAAATCTTATCCAGCAGATCCTTACGATCAGAAGAGAGTTCGCCTTTTTTCAAGGCTCTGCGCTGTACGAAACACCAACTGCCGAGTTTGTTCTCACGGGCGGTTGGCCAGCGGTTGTTTTCAGAGAAGAATTGTTGTAGTTTTTCATAGTTTTCCATCCAGACATCATCGATAGTCCAGATAAAACCTTCGGCATCCATCCGGGCGATGCGTTCAGCCGAAAGTAAACCTTGTTTCCGGTTCTTACGCTGGGTGTTACACCAGCTGCCGGCTTTGCCTTCGTTGCTTTTGGGCCAGCGGTTGTGTTTTTTGTAGTAGGCAAGTACCTGCTGCCAGTTCTCCGTCCAAAGCGAATCCAGATCCTGCTCCCACCAGAAGCCGATCGAATCGAGCAACCGGATTCTTTCATTGGAAAGGAGACCTTTCTTTCGTGCCTGGCGTTGGGTATTGCACCAGGTATTCAGTTTGTTTTCGCCGCGTTTGGGACAACGGTGTTCTACGACCATAAATGCTTTCAGCTCTTCAAAGCAGTTCATCCAACGACTGTCCTGTACCTCCCATTCGAAACCGACCCGGTCCAGCTGCGAGATGTAATCTTCCGATAACGTCCCTTTCTTCCGGGCAATCCGCTGGGTGTTGCACCAGTTTCCCAGCTTCCCTTCGGCTGCCTGCGGCCAGCGTCCTTCACGCTCCTTATATTCGATCAAACGTTCATACATCACAAGCCATGCATCCAACTCCGCCAGCATATCATCCACCTGGGCACGGATATCGGACAGGAACCCCGTAACCTCAAACTCCATAAAGCCTTTAAAGCTCTTTGGGGCACGGATCGCCGGATGATAAGCCAACTCCCTTGACATAGCCTCATAAACAGAACGCCCCGAAAGGTTATTGACAAAATCAAGTACTACCGGATGACGATCCGAACGGCTTTCAGGCAACGGCCCAACTGCTGCAAGGCAACCACATATGATTCCGTCCGACGCAGGAACATGGCAGCATCCACTCCTTCCACATGCAATCCTTCGATCAGCATGTTTATGGAGAAAAGGACATGCAGTTTTCCCGTTTCCTTACGGAAACAACGCAACGTCTTTTCATTCTCCCGGTTACTCAGCCCGTTATGAATCTCGAATGTCTCCGTCTCAAAGCCCGCCTGACCGAGCCAGTTCGATACTTCGGGAACCATATGCTGAAGGTCTTCCTTGTCTTTACAGAAGACAAGCATTTTCTTTATTTCTTTCGGCAGATAACGCCGGATCAGTTCCGATGCACTCAATGAAGCGCGAAAATCCAGTCGGGCAAAGTCTATCTTATCCTGAATACGCTTACGCCTTTCTGATGTACAGCCACTCCTGTTCAACATTCGCTGTACCTTATCCTGCTGGTTATTCAGATCGAATACGCTCTGCACCAAGACAGGAACAGGTAGTATCTTATAATACCAAGCCATAGACAAAGACAGTTCATGGAACAGGTTTCCCTTGAAATAGACCTCTACCGTATCGAGCATCTCTTCGGGACGTATTGGAGTGGCCGACATTCCCAGTACACGGGCTTCCGGATTGTTATCTATTACTTCCTGTACAGCCTGTCCCCATACCTCCGCTCCGAAATGATGGAACTCGTCGATAATAATATGATTTGCTTTGAGTTCACCGACTGTTCCGCGATTCAGAACTTAATGCCTGAAAAGTCCGGTAGGCAACATGCGGCATTGTCCTGCCAATAGCTTTTTTGATCTCGGCAATGATCGTAACGTTGGGAGCGATAACCACTATATCATCTTCCGAATGATTGACGATATAACGGGCAATCAGGTAAGACTTTCCTGTTCCGGTCGCCAGTACAACGGCTCCGATCCTGTTTGTTTTGAATCCTTCCTCGATAGCCCGGTAAGCCGCTTCATTATGTGAGAACAGTTCAATATGCTTTCCCGTCTCCAGACTTCTCAGATAGCTTTCATCCGAAACTGTCAGTCCGTGCAGTTCAAAGGAAAGTGCCTCCGGTAGATAGCCTCCATGAGCTAATATACTGCATATTAATACATATTTCAAGTCATATCCTTTATATGAATAAATTCATTTTTCAATCAAAACCCAAAACATTAATTCCATACAATAAGTAAGGCGAAAATACACTGTTTTTTATAAGTAATTAAAAAGATGAGATTTCCAGAAATAGGTTTAGTTTCATAAGGAAAGTGGACGTTCCGATGATGGCAAACTTCAAAAAGAGAGGTTATATACTTCTGAAAAATAAAAAAATCTTGCAAATTCACTTTTCAATCGTGAATTTGCAAGATTTTTTTATTTAACTATTGCCAGATATGGATTACTCTTTCTTTTTTCTTTTATAGAGGAAAGAGTTCCAACGTTCTTCGGCATGGTCCTGTTGAAACATTTCGTAACGGGCCATAGTGAAAAGTAGGTCTGAGAGGCGATTCACGAACTGCATGATTTCTTCCGGAAGCGGATCTTTCCGGTATAATGTCCATAAACGACGTTCGGCTCGACGGGCAACAGTACGTGCCAACTGCAAATGGGCGGAGATCAGGGTACCGCCGGGCAGGATAAAGAAACCGTTATCCTGCATCTGTCCGGTGAGTAGATCTATTTGTTGCTCACAGAAGGACACAAGGTCCTCCGATAAACTGTTAGGGTTCTTGTCGCGGATAGCCGAAGGGGTTGCCACGTGCGACATGACAACCATCAGCTCCCGTTGTATTTTACCTAAGACATCCTGCCATTCATGTTCGGGAGGTAATAAAGCCCGCACGATACCGATTTGTGCATTCACTTCGTCAAGCGTACCGTTGGCTTCGATACGGATATCGTCTTTATCAACCCGTTCGCCGCCATGGATACCGGTACGGCCTTTATCTCCTCCCCTGGTATAAATTCTCATATTACTTCTTCGTTGTATCTTTCTTTTCGTCTTTTTCTTCCGGACGAATGATTCCTTTTACGGTTTCGCCGATAGGCAATTTATCCAATACGCCGAGACTCGGGGCTACGGTTTTAACCAATTGGTTCAGGAAATTACCGGTTGTGCCCTGGCCACCGTCAAAGACGGTGATATCACCGAGCTGCATGTGTTCAAATGCCTTCACCTGTTCACCGGCAATTTCTTTCCACTGGTCTACCATCTTATACTGGATAGCGATAGCCGGGTTAGACTCGGCTGCCTCAACCATTGCCTTGAATCCATCGGCTTCAGCCAACAATGATTTCTTTTTACCTTCGGCCTCGGCTTCCAGTTTCATCTGGATAGCACGGGCTTCGGCTTCGGCCTGGGCCAAAGTTGCCTTTGCTTTCGCTTCGGCTTCGCGGATCATCTTTTCGGCCACTGCTTCAGCTTGCAGGATGGCTTCCTGACGGGCGATTTCTGCCGGAACGATCTTTTGTGCTTTCAGGGCTGATTCAACCTTTTTGGCTTTTGCTTCTTCCACTTCGCGCTGAGCGATTTCGCGGGCAGCTTGCACAGAAGCTTCCGAACGGGCTGCTGCTTCACCGGCTTGTTTGCTTGCTTCGGCCTGGGTTACCGCCAGTTCGGCATCAGACTTGGCAACTTCTTTATTTGCTTCGTTTCGTCCGACAGCGGCTTTCTTTCCGGCATCGGCCTTCTTGATTTCCATATCGGAATTTAGTTCTGCGATACGGCTCTCTTTTTCAGTATTTGCTTTTTCTATATTGATATTCTTATCTGCTTCGGCTTTGGCTACCTGCGACTCTTTCGAGGCATTGGCAACGGCAACCTGGGCAATACGTTCTTTATCAGCATTGGCTACTGATATTTCCTGTTGTTTCTTTGTCTCTGCAATAGCGATATCCTGATCTTTGCGTGTTTCGGCAACAGTCGTTTCACGTTCGCGAATCTGATTGGCAATCTTGATGGCACCGAGTTTTTCCTGTTCTTCGATATTGGCCTGTGCTTCGTTCAAGGCTTTGCTTTCAGCTTCTTTACCGAGATTGACGATATAATTGGCGGCATCACGGATATCGCTGATATTAATGTTCATCAGGTAAAGACCGAACTTGCGTAGTTCCGTATCGATATTGTCGCGTACCTTGGAAAGGAATTTATCACGGTCGGAGTTCAACTCTTCGATCGTCATATCGGCAATAACCAGACGCATCTGGCCATACACAACATCGGTAATCAGGTTCTGCTTGTCTTCCGGCAGCAAACCTAACAGACGTTCGGCTGCATTCTGCATCACTTCAGGGTCGGTACTGATCGCTACCGTAATGGTGGTCGGAACATCTACACGGATATTCTGCGCGGACAAGGCGCCGGTCAGTTTACAATCAATCTGAAGAGGTTTCATGGAAAGGAACTCGTATCCCTGAATAATAGGCCATACGAAAGCGGCTCCACCGTGATAGAGTTTGGCTGATTTCTCTCCGGATGTCTTACCATACACAACCAACACCTCGTCACTCTTACACTTACGGTAACGGGACAATATCCCGATAAAAGAAAGAATGATAACCCCTACCAGGATGGCTACCATGATTAACATTTCCTGTGTCATAATTTAATAGTTGAGTTCATTACTGTCCCGTAAAAGTGGATAAATAGTTCTTTGAAATAATTGAAATATAGTCTATTAGATACTACTTTTTAGGCGCGACGATTTGAAATCATACCTTTGAGGTCAATTAAGGTGACCTC